>JASKJN010000072.1 GCA_030153385.1 Archaeoglobaceae archaeon | reverse complement strand
GCTAAAAGACGTTCACAGTGGTATAATGAGTGAGAGGATCGAGAAAGAAGTCGTGAACATGATCTCATCCAAAAGCGAACCCGCTATCAAGACAAGCTTAGACATAATCAGAGATGGTAGCTTCAGAAAAGACTATGAAAAACTGCTTTCGATCGTCAAGAGGGGAAATAGAATCTATGTTCCGAGAAAGATAGACTGGAGAGCGGTGGAGAAGGCCTATCAGCTTCAGCCAGAGAATTATGAGGATTTGCTTTTGATAAGAGGAATCGGAAGGGAAACGATCAGAGCTCTTGCCCTAATTTCGGATCTGATATACAATAATGAATACGATAGGCAAGATCCAGCGAAGTATTGCTTTGCTGTCGGTGGGAAGGATGGTGTGCCTTTTCCAGTTCGCAGAGACGTGTATGATCAGGTCATCGAGTTCTTGGCGGATCTGCTTAAGCAAACGGATCTCGGAAGCTTCGAGAAAAGAATGGCTTTTGAAAGGCTGTACAGAAGCTTTAAAAAATAACGACGAAATCGTTTTAATACCTCAGCCAGAATCTCTTTGATGGAAGAACTTTTTCGAGAGTTAGACAAAGCCTGCAGAACCGCTTTGGATAACAGGCACAGGTTCATGGTATTCGTCTGCTCGGATAATCTGAACAAAGCTTTGGAGTATGCAGAGAAAATATATCTGGAGTACAGAAAGAGAGTTGAAAAAGATGGGCTGTTAGTTGTTGGGAGAGAGGAATTTCTTGAGATCGCGAAGACAAGATTCAAGGGGGAATTCCTTCACTGGAAGAACTCTATTAACATCCTTGGCTCAACCTTCTCATCGCTTATCATTGACCTGAGTGAGGGTTTTCATCCAAACGATTTGGGTGTTGTTGTCGAAACGGTTGAAGAGGGCGGAATAATCATAGCCATTTCTCCGCCAATTGAAAGATGGAAGAATTTGATCAGCAAGTGGCATGAAGACCTGATAAGCGAACCCTTCACACTTAAAGACGTCGTTGGCCGTTTTTACCGCAGATTTATGGAGAGAACCCTGAATGCTGAGGGTGTGATTATATTCGATGCGGATAAGGAGAAATTGATCAAAAGATATGAATTCACGCAGAAAGGAAGCTCAAGAGAGGAGATCGTAATTCCCGAAACTACGAGAATAAAGAAGAAGCTTTACAAGCTCTGTGCTACTCAGGATCAGGTAAGGGTTCTGCAGATTTTTGAGCGGTTTTTTGAGCGGGAGAAGGAAAGAAAGGCTATCGTTATAACAGCGGATCGTGGCAGGGGAAAGACCGCTGTGCTCGGTATTGTTACACCCGCACTCGTTTCAAGGCTTGAAAGATTGCTTAAGAGACCAATTCGAGTTCTTGTGGTAGCGCCAACACCACAGGCAGTTCAGAACTACTTCAAGTTCTTAATAAAGGCCATGAAGAGACAGGGGATGAAGGATTTCTTTGTAAAGAAAACTGATGAGCTTGTTACAGTGCTTAACAGCAAGTACGCTCGTGTGGAGTATGCAATTCCAAGAAGAGCTCTGGATGAAAGGGAATTCGCGGACATTCTGATCGTTGATGAGGCTGCGGGCATCGAAGTTCCAGTGCTACTGAAGATAACCGAGAACGCAAGGCACGTGATATTCTCAACAACTATTCACGGCTACGAGGGAACCGGGAGAAGCTTCAACGTTAGATTTCTCAAAAAGCTCGAAGAAGATCCGAGCATTGAAGTTGAGAAGATCCACATGTCAGAGCCGATAAGATACGGAGCGGGAGATCCTATAGAAAGCTGGCTTTACGATGCTTTACTGCTCAACGCTCAGCCTGCAGAGATAGGAGAAGAGGATCTGGAGAAGATCAGAAACTCGGAGCTAACGTTCGAGATTCTGAACAAGGATGAGCTTATGAATGACGAGAAACTGTTGAGAGAATTCTTCGGCATTTATGTGCTTGCACACTACAGAAATCGTCCCTCGGATCTTTCTGTATTGCTTGACACACCAAACCATATTCCAGCGGTGGTTAAAGTAAACGGAAAGGTTGTCTGTTCTCTCCATCTTGCAATTGAAGGCGGAATGGATGACGAGCTGATCGCAAAGATCAGAACGGGCTACAAGCCAAGAGGTCAGATAATTCCTGATCTGGTTCTTAAACACTTCTGGAATTACGATTTTTCAAGAGGAAAAGGTGTTAGAATCGTTAGAATTGCCACACATCCCAGTGCCATGGATATGGGCATTGGAAGCTTTGCTTTGAAGAAGGTGATCGAATGGGCAGAAAAAAGCAATTTAGACTGGGTAGGTTCTGGATTTGGAGTTTCGAGCGATCTGATTCGATTCTGGCTTAGAAACGGTTTTTTGCCAATACACATTACTCCGCAGAGGAACGAGATAAGCGGAGAGTACACGATAATAGTCCTCAAACCGATAAAAGTCTATGAGGATGTTGCGAGGATGAATGTCGAATTCATTCGCAGATTCATTGAATATCTGAGTGATGAGCTCAGAGATCTTGAGACAGAGACAGCGATCATGATCCTAAAGTCGATTAAAGGAGACGTGAAATGCAGTCCACCGAATTTTGGAAAGATAGAGGTGGAAAGGATCGCAAAATACTTCGAGGGACTGGGCTTTTACGAATATATCTCCGACATCGCAAGACCGCTTGTGAGGTTTTACTACTCGAATGTGGAAAAAATTGAGCTTGATAAAAGAGAGGAGCAAATTCTGGTTGCTAAATGTCTGCAACTCCGACCGTGGAGAGAAATAGAGGAAGAGGAGAAGTATAGAATTCTATTGAATGCCTTAAAAAAAGTATGGGAGTGGTTTTTGAGCAAGCATAAATTTATTATTACCCAGCACTAATGCGAAGGTATGGTTCCAAAGGAAAGGGTTCTCGAAGTTGTTGAGAAGGAGATAAAGCCAATGCTTTTAATGGAGGGTGGAAGCATAGAGGTAGTTGATGTCAACGAGAAGGAAGGAATTGTTCAGGTTCGCCTTCTTGGAGCTTGTGGAGCTTGCCCAATGTCTATGATCACGCTAAACGCCTTTGTTGAGAGAACTCTAAGAAGTAAGATCCCAGAGATCAAAAAAGTAGTTCCCGTATGATCCATCTGATCGAACCGATCAAAATAGCGGTCATTGACAACGTAGCTTACAATATCAGCGAAGTCAATGAAAAACTATTCGGGGGCTTTTGTGAATGCGGAGGAAAAATGCTACAGAAGTTCTGGCTGAATATGGAGGAGTTGAGAGTTCTTTTCTCGGAATGCGAGAAGTGCTGGAAGAATCATGCATACTTTTTCAATTCAACCAAATTTTTAAGAAAAGAAGAGGTCAGGCTGATTGAGAAGGGCGAAATCTTGGATTTTCTTAAAAATTATCTCACAGACTTGGAGATTGAGGCCCTTGTAAATAAGGCACAGAATAAACTTTACAAGCCTCAGGACCTGGCAAGAGCAAAGAAAAAGCTTTTAGATATGAATTTTCCATTTGAAGATCTTGTATCCTTGCTGAAATGAGGCTAAAAAGAGATTTAAAAGTTTACTTTGATCTCGCAGAGATCTCTGCAGTTTCAAGAAGGTATTTTATAATTGGCTTTTTTGATGGGCTGATAACGATCGCGGGAATGCTCATCGGCGCATATCTTTCTGGGCATAACACACCGGAGCTTATAATTCCCGTAGGTTTTGCAACTGCCTTAGCTTTGGGAATTTCAAGCTCCTGGGGGGCATTTGAGGCTGAGAGAATAGAGCAGAAAGCAATGAAATTAAAAAGAGAGAAATGTCTGCTCAAAAAACTGGATAAAACAATTTTTGACGAAGCCCATAGCTTTGCAACCATTTTCAATTCCATTGTTCACGGAATTTCGCCGATCATTGGGGCATTGATCTTGATTCTCCCTTACGCCTTTCTTCAACCTTTTGAGGCCTTGGTATGCTCAATGGTCATCTGCTCTCTGAGCCTTTTTGTCCTCGGTGTTGTCATGGGCAGGATGGCCAAGGAAAGGGCGATTCTGAATGGGATAAGGATGCTCATCCTAGGAGTCTTGGTGCTGATTCTCGTGCTTTTCTTGAACCCCGGACATGTGATATGATTTTTAAATCCTCCGAAAAACGGATTTCATGGGCAGAGTTTGGAAGTTCGGCGATGACATAGACACTGACGTTATCATCCCGGGAAAGTATCTCGTGTTCAATGAGCCGGAAGAGCTTGCAAAGCATGCTTTCGAGAACGTGAGGAAAGATCTCGTGGCGAAGGTTAAAAAAGGTGATTTCATTGTTGCTGGAAAAAACTTTGGTTGCGGTAGCAGTAGGGAGCATGCAGTTCTCGCTTTGAAGGGATTGGGTGTGAGAGGAGTTATAGCAAAGTCCTTTGCGAGGATTTTCTTCAGGAATGCGATTAACACTGGCCTGCTTGTAATTGAATGCCCTGAAACGGACAGAATCGATGAGGGTGACGAGATCGAGCTGAATTTTGAGAAGGGAACGATAATTGATTTGACTAAGGGAGAAGAATACAGAATAAATCCACTTCCCGACTTCCTTTTACAGATTGTCGATTGCGGAGGATTGATAGAGTACTGTAGAAAGGTGATGAAACAATGAAGATCGCAGTCGTACCGGGAGATGGCATAGGAAAGGAAGTGATGAACGCAGCGATTCTTATTTTGGAGGAACTGGGTTTAAACTTGGAATATGAGTTCTACGAGGCGGGAGATGAGGCGTTGAAGAAGTATGGAAAGGCACTGCCGGATGAGACTCTTGACGCTTGCAGGAAAAGCCCAGTAGTTCTCTTTGGCGCAGCAGGAGAGAGTGCGGCAGATGTGATCGTTAGATTGAGGCAGGAGCTTGACACTTATGCAAATGTAAGACCTGCAAAGGCTTTGAAAGGCATCAAATGCCTATATCCCGGGCTTGACATCGTCGTAGTGCGAGAGAATACGGAGTGTCTATACAAGGGTTTCGAGTTCGAGCTTGAGGACTCCGCTGTCGCAATGAGAGTTATAACGAAAAAAGCCTCGGAGAGGATTGCAAGATTTGCCTTTGAGCTTGCAAAGAGAGAGGGGAGGAAGAAGGTTACCGCACTGCACAAGGCCAATGTTATGAGAAAGACCTGCGGGATCTTCAGAGACGCTTGCAGAAATGTCGCGAGGGAGTATACCGGGATCGAGTTCAACGAGTATTACATTGATGCGGCATGCATGTATCTTGTGATGGACCCTTATCGCTTTGACGTAATAGTCACTACGAACATGTTTGGCGACATAGTAAGCGACCTCACCGCGGGTCTTGTAGGTGGACTCGGAATTGCACCATCTGCAAACATCGGAGAAAAGCATGCCATCTTTGAGCCAGTTCACGGTGCTGCATTCGACATCGCCGGAAAAGGGATTGCAAATCCAACCGCAATGATCCTCACCGCTTGCATGATGCTCTGGAGGAGACTATTGAAAGCGGTAAGACCACGCCAGATCTTGGCGGGAATTTGAAGACAATGGACTTTGCCAAAGAAGTTGCTAAAAGGCTGAAAAATAATTTTTGACAATTATTTTAAGGAGAGAGCCTAATTCGGTCTCTTGGAAATAGCATGGCTTCTCTTATGTTGCCCAGTCCAAGCATTGCCATTATGAGTCTCTCGAGACCCAA
>JASKJN010000018.1 GCA_030153385.1 Archaeoglobaceae archaeon | reverse complement strand
CAAAACCCATTTTGTAGAAACCCCTACCCGCTTCCATCATTTCTTTCACTTCCATTCTTCTCACCTCCTTCTTTTATTACAATTACCTTGACAACATCTCCTTCCTGAAGGTTCAACGCAATTTTTTCCGCTTCAGGAATCGAGATTCTTCCCCCAGATTGTATTTTTGCTCTGAATACCGCAATATCCTTGCTCATAACACTGAATCCAGAAACAAGCTTTATGGTTGAAGAGAGGGATTCGATAAACTCTCTCTGCAATTTCAATGCTTCTTCCCAGAACTTCTGAATGTCCGTAAAACTCGGAACCATCTAATGGTATTAGTTGCCAGAAGTATTTATACCTTTTGGTCTTTGGTAACATTAGATCTGAACAATGAAGTAGGCCAGTAAAACGAATTTTTCTCATAGATACTACCATAAAACTCATAAATCCTTTTGGCCAAAACATTAAAAAAGCGGGGGTTGCCGAGTGGTCAAAGGCGTAGGATTCAGGGTCCTATCCCGTAGGGGTTCGGGGGTTCGAATCCCTCCCCCCGCATGATTTCAGGTCTCAAAAAATCCTAACTTCAGCAATTTTTTCGTCTCTTCCTCGAACTTTTTGAGGTCTTGAAGCCTGTAATCCTCTTCAAGAGCTTTTTTTAGACCTTCTATATCAGATTCTATCCTTATCTCCCTCGTTCTCCCATACCTGCCTTTTGAAACAACTATGGAATTTATAATTCCAAGAGTATCGAGTTCCGACAGCAAATCGCTAACTCTGCGTTGCGTAAGAGCTTCAATGCAAATCTTTCCGCAGAGCTTCTTGTATATACAGTAAACCTCGCCTGTCGTGAACTTATCCGAATTCTCTGCAAGAAGAGTCATGCTGTATAGCAGTATTTTCGTATGCAAAGGTAAAGTTCGAACAGTTTCGATCATGTAGTCCGTTTCGATCTTTCTGACAGCCTTTCTCACGTGCTTTAATCTTACCTTCGTATCTCTCTCCCTCTCCGCAATCTCAGCACTAACTCTGAGGAGATCCAAGGCTTTTCTCGCATCTCCATGCTCCTGCGCTGCGATCGCACTGCAGAGCGGGATAACTCCGTCTTCTAAAGCCCCCTCTGTGAATGCGAGTTCCGCTCTCTGCTTCAGTATGTCCTCGAGCTGTTCTGCATTGTAAGGAGGGAAAACAAGCTCTTCTTCGCTAAGGGAACTGAGAATTCTTGCATCTAAAAAGCTCTTGAATTTAAGGTTGTTCGATATGCCGATTAAAGAGACTCTTGCATCGTTTAAATCTGAATTCATTCTTGTCAGGCTGTAAAGAGCCTCTTCCGCCCTCTTAACGAGCTTGTCGATCTCGTCAAGCACTATTACCATTTTTATTCCCCTGCTTTCAATCGTATTCCTGACTTCTTCGTAAACCTGATCTGTTGGCCAACCCGTCATGGGCACGTTTTTTCCAAGCTTTCTTGCAATGCTCGCCAAGACTCTGTAGGCTGTATCTATGATCTCGCAGTTTAGATACAGAACCAATATGTTTGCTTTCATCTTGGCACTTACATCTTCGAGATTTTTTATTACGAATTTGACCGTTGCTGTCTTCCCTGTCCCAGTTTTACCGTAAATAAAGATGTTAGATGGCGTCCCACCCTTTAAAATAGGAGAGAGAAGTTCTACGAGCTGTTGAATCTGCTCTTCACGATGTGGCAAGCTTTCTGGTGTGTAGCTATGCCTCAGAACATCTCTATTTTTAAATATACCAGTGCTATTAAGAAGACTGTCAAATAGATTCATTTAATCACCTTCACTTTTCTCAAGCTCATCGTTTATAGCTTTTTCGATTTGCCATTTTTTTTATTTATGTTTTAATGATATCCGCCATCAAGTTTGCTATTCCCTTCTTATTATACAGTAAACAACAATTTTGCATCCTCAACGAGATTCTCAAGTTCCTCGATGCTCTTAAAGGGCCTCCTTTTAATAATTTCTACAGCCCTTGAGCCAATCAGAGCTCTTATCTGCTCTAAATTCGCCTTATTCACATTGATTGGACTCTCAACAGTGGTGACACTTCTATAACCATAGTCGACAATTCTCGCATCAACAAAAGTTTGCCTTTTATATTCTCCAATGAGTCCGACGAGAATCGGATAGGTTGCGATTTGTCTTGCAAAACTGATCTTACCTTCGATTTCAACTCTCAAGTCCGTAAGCTTTCTGCCTTTTGGAAGGATTTTGCGAAGCATTGGATTGTCTATCTCCTCTCTAACCCTCTTTTTGAATGCGTTGAAATATCTTTTGTGTTTCAAAAGTCTTCCATAACCTTCTTTCTCCATTGGAGTGCCGGGAAAGATCTTAACTTGTCTCAGATTGATCCTTCTCACTAGTAAACCTTTTTCGAGAATACTCTTGAGAAATTCGAAGTTCTTTTCGAAAGTCTCCTTTGTTTCTCCCTTCAGACCTATAACGAAATTCAGGCCAGGAAGCAGAGTTGGAAGCCCATTATAGCCTGTCGCTTTTCCGAATTTGTTCATGAGCTCTATGGCACTCATAACCTCTTCAGCGGTTGCACATAAGGAATTTTTCTTAACAACAACTTCATCTGCACTCTCTAAACCAAACGCGGCGACGTTTCCTGGAGTTTGATAAGTGACGATAGTCTTTATTATCTCCTTCGATTCCTCAGGATATTCAGCGATCGTTTTTGGATTAACATTGTCCAAATGCAATGTCCTGATCTTAGCACAATTCTCCCAAATTACTCTGTGAAACCGCTTCAAAGCCTCTGGATTCGGCTTTGGGAAATCGTAGCTGAAGTCCGCTAAGTACGTGAAAAAGTCTGTTTGCTTTCCCAATCTGAAATGCCTAACGCCACAGTCGTAAAGCGCTTTTATTTCCAAGACAACATTTCGAGGATCCCTCATACGGATTTTTTGAAATCTCTCAATGCAGAAGGAGCACTTGGCCCAATAGCAACCTCTGTAGGTCTCGATCTCGCATATAATGTTTGGAAATTCAGGATGCTGTTTTACAACTTCTGCCCCAGCAATTAGGAATTTATCAAGATCGAATTCAACGCCAAAGAATTCACAGAACTTTCTTTCGAAAGGAAATTCGAGGACTTCGATAGAAGCATCTTCAAGACTCAAAACGTCTTTTTTTGAGAGTTCAAGATAGATAGGGCCTAAAAGCACATTTCTCTTAGCCAAGTTCAATCCAAAGATCTCTCTTTTACTTAATGGCTTTCCACCAATGTAATTGCCCGGAACCGCTATTCCAGCAATGATGAACAGGTAATCAAAGTTCTTCAGCTCTTCTCTGAGCTTATAATCTTCTCTGAATCTGTCGATCGTCGTGTAAATTGCTGAAATTCCAATGGACTTCAGCACTCCGTATACAAACCTCGGATAGGGAGAAATGAAGGGTGGAACACCCAAGCAAGAAGGCTCATCGACGTAGCCATCAAGTATAAGGGCTTTCATCCTCCCTGGATCTTCGCATTTCTTCCTATGATCGAGCCAACAAGCTGTATATTCCTTATCTCGCACTTGTCATCGACGATGCTTCTCCAGAGCTTCACCTTTGAGAGCATCGTGTTCTCGAAAACGATTGTTTCACTTACATCTGAAGAATCTATTACGCAGTTCTCTCCAATAAACGTATATGGGCCAATTATGCTCCTTCCACCGATCTTCGCACCTTTCCCGATTACAACAGGTTCTATGATCTTAACTGATTTCTCAATCTGAGCGGATCTGTCCACATAATGGTCTGTGTAGCTCTTGAATGCCTCTATGTATGAATCCGGATTGCCAACGTCATACCAGCTACCGTTAAATGGATAACCGTAGACTTCTTCTTTCTGGCAGAGATAACTTATGAAGTCTCCCAAATTGTCGCTCTTTCTAGTATTTTCAACATATTCGAGAAGTATTTCAACAGTTTTCTTTGGGAATAAGTAAAGCCCGATGCCGATGAGAGTTGAAGGTGGCTTCTCAGGCTTTTCATGGAATTTCACTATCCTTTCACCTTCAAGCTCCGCGACTCCATATCTTTTCGCCAACTCGAGGTCTCCCACATCGTATAAAGCTATCAAAGGCTTTTTTATCGTCTCGAATTTTCTATAAAATTCCTTTATTGAGAAAGAAAACACATTGTCGCCCGCAACTACAAGCATATCCTCTTTCACATCTTTTGCGATTTCAGCAAGAGCCCTAACCGCACCGAGTTTTTCTTCCTCATTTCTCGTATTCTCTGCAATTATTTCAACCTTTTTTCCCTTCGACCATTCTCTGAAGTCTTCTTCGAATCTCTTGTTCGTTGAAAGAATTATAGGGATATCAAAATCTATCAGCTTCTCGTAAACAACATCTATTATTTTCTTGCTTCCCAGAGGGAGCAAAGGCTTTGCTCTCGACTTCGTTATCGGCCACAGCCTTGTTGCATATCCGCCAGCCATTATTACTGCTTTCATTGCAAAAATTCAAAAGTTCAAAAATAAAAAACTGTCGGAAACGGGCAGTATAGCTTACAATATTTTATAAAAAAGTACAGGTGTCTTGGCTATGTGTAGCATAAAATTTAAATTCTTTATCTTTAAGCATGAACACATGTTCGACGCTTGGACATGCTTCGTCTTAGTGGTAGTGCTAAGCATCTTAGTAACAGCAATAAGCCTGGCATTGAGCAGGCCGGAGGGATAAAATGCTACCTCTGCCGAGTACAATGGATTTTGTATCTTCAGTGGTATTTTTAGTCATTTTGCTCGGGTTAAGCGTTGCAGTTGGCTTCATGTCGAAAAAAAAGAGCGAAACTTTCAACGCGTGGCTTGTTGGTAGCAGAAATTTTGGCCCTGTTGTCACCGGTCTGGCGCTGACTGCAACTTGGCTCAGTGGCTGGGCCTGTCTTGGCTTGATGGGTATAGTTTACTCCTTTGGATGGTCGGGAATGTGGCTTGCTGGCGTCTGGACACTTGTCGGCATAATACCCACGGTCACGATCTTTGGTCCAAAGCTGAGAAATAGATTCGAGCAGATGAAGGCTACGACAGTTCCACAGCTCGTTGGGGCTATTTACAACAGCAAAGGCATTGCCGCACTTGCATGCATAATCTACGTTTTACTTCTGCTAGTATACTGCGTTGGGCAGTATAAGGCTGCAGCAACCGCATGGCACATCGTGACAGGCACTTCTTGGGAACTCTCGATATTTGTTTCCGCACTCGTAATGGCAGTTTACATGGCGGTAGGGGGATACACTGGAACCCAGTGGGCGCTTGCAATTCAGGGGTTTTTCATAGCCTTTGCGTGCACACTTCTGAGTATAATGGCTCTCGCCATGGTTGGAGGAGTAGATGGTCTGAATTTGGCCTTGGCTCAGCAGGATCCAAAGTTAATTCAACCCCTTAGAGCGGATCTGAGCGCAAAGCCGAATCTTCAATTTGCAGCGGATCTAATTGGACTCACAGCAACTCTTGGTCTGTTCGTAACAATGGCAGTTGGATTTCCGCACAACGTTGCACGCTTTATTGGTTTGAGAAAGATCACGAGAAGAGACCTCACGATCATGACCGCTGTTGTGTTCGTCACAGCATCGGTACCATGGTTCAATCTGCTTACAGGACTCTCTGCAAGAGCTTTGTTCCAGTCAGAGCTTTTCAGCATTGCAACAGTTAAGCAAGACGCTGCTGGACCGATTGTGGCATTGGCTCTCGGTTCTCCCATTTCAGGATTCTACATTGCAGCTGTTTTCGCCGCAGCTATCTCAACACTTGCGGGAATGGTTTTAGTTATGTCCGGAAGCCTCACAAAGGACTTAATCCAACTTCTGAAACCGAACTTGAGCGATAAAACCCTTCTAAACACTGCAAGAGTTCTTACGATCCTCTTCAGCCTAATACCGATCACCTGGGTAATTCTGCGCCCGCCAGATCTTCTTGCCTACTTAATGGCTGGTGCAGCTGTCGGTCTTGGTTGCATATTCTTCTACACCCTCGCAGTCGCTCTATTCTGGAAGGGAGCACACAAACTTGGGGCAGTAGTTTGCATGATCTATGGGTTTGCAATGACCGTACTTGGGGGTTACTACGTCTACACCGTCGCCCAATGGGGCTGGGGCAACTGGTGGTGGGCGACATTCATAGGTTGTGGAATATCTTATTTTGCATTCAGTAAGATAGGTTCCAGGAGGTGCAAAGAGTAAAAGTTATATTCAAAACCCAAACTTTTTTTATGCGAAGAAAAGCGGTGGTGGATCGCAGAAAGTGTGCTTACTGTGGTGCATGTGTTGCGGTTTGCAATATTAATGCGAATGAACTCATAGAAACTTATCTCGAGATCAACGATAACTGCAACGGTTGTGGGATCTGCGTTAAAGTCTGCCCTGTTGGAGCTTTAAGCTTGGTGGAGGGATAACATGTTCGATGTCGTAGTTGTCGGCGCGGGACCAGCGGGGAGCATGGCTGCAAAAACCGCGGCTGAGCGGGGTTTAAACGTGCTTCTCGTTGAAAAGAGGCAGGAGATAGGCACACCTGTAAGATGCGCTGAAGGGATCAGCAAGGACTCTTTAAGCAGATTTGTTGAAATCGATAAGAAATGGATTGCAGCGGAAGTTGTGGGGGCAAAGATCTATGCCCCGGACATGACAGAGGTTGTAATGGCTGAAGAGATGGCGGGAAACGAGGTGGGATTCGTTCTTGAGAGAAAGATCTTCGATAGGCACCTTGCAAGGATTGCAGCGAAGGCTGGAGCGGAAGTTTACGTAAAAACAACCGCTTTGGGTTTTGAGAGAACGGATAACGGGTTAAGAGTAAAGTTGCGAAGACTTGGTGAGAACTGGGAAGTAGAGACAAAACTACTCATAGGCGCGGACGGAGTTGAGAGCAGAATCGGAAGAGAAGCGGGAATCATAAAAACTTTGAGACCGAGCGAGATCGAGAGCTGTGCTCAATATCTTATGTCAGGGATCGATATAGACGAAAATTACACTTACTTCTACCTCGGAAACGAATTGGCGCCAGGAGGATATGCGTGGATCTTTCCAAAAGGGGAGAAAAGCGCGAATGTCGGAATCGGAGTCCTTCCATCGATGGCAAAAATGCCCGCAAAGTATTATCTCGACAGATTCATTGAGAAAGTAGGAATAAAGGGGAAAATTGTTGAATTTGTTGCGGGGGCGGTTCCTGTTTACGGAGAGATAAGCACTGCGGTTGCAGACAACATAATGCTCTGCGGAGATGCCGCTTATCATTCTGATCCGATAACAGGTGGTGGAATTGCCAATGCCCTAAGCGCAGGATATCATGCGGGTTTGGTCGCTGCAGAAGCCATAATGGCTAAAGACTACTCTGCAAGCTTTCTAAAGAGATATGATGGGTTATGGAAGTCAGATTTTGGAGAAAGGCTTAGAAGGAATAAGAAACTGCAGGAATTCTTCCTTAAGCTCGATGACTCGACATTGAACAGCCTGGCAAGGAGCATTGCGGTGAAGAAGATCGAGGAAATGAGCGTTCAAGCGATAGTAGCTGAGCTTCTGAAAACAAATCCCAACTTAATAGAGCTACTCAGAGAATTTTTTACCTGATTTTTATTAAACGTAAAGGAGGTAAGAGGCAAAGCTACCGATCCAATAGGACAGATTCTAAAGCCTTCTGAACTCTCAATTTGTCCATTTTTTCGATTTCCGAAATTGATTCCTTTAGCTTATCGCTCCAGATCTCGATGGCCTTTAAAATTTGCTCCTTGAACTCATTAAAGGGAATGGGCTTGTAGAGATACCTGTATCCACCACTTCTGAGAATTCTGTAGTCTCTCTCGATCAGCCCCTTTTCGAGCAGTTTTTGGAGAGACTTATAGACAGTGCTTTTATCCTTGCCAACCTCGGCAGAGATCTCCTCTATAGATGCTGGATTCTTTTTCAATAGCGCAACATAGATCTCGAGATCAAGACAGTTTATGTCGAGGGCACACTTTAGCGTGCATCGAAGATGGTCTTCGCATTTGAACTCCATAATGCTAAGAACTTTAAGAACTTTTTAAGCTTTGCCTAAATAAAAAACTTTAAAATCTTTCGATCTCAGCGAATTTATGCTTCCGGACATTCAGCTTTTGAGACCCCAATTTCCAATCGGACTTGGTAGAGTTGGTGCTAAAGGTATAAAGAAGCTTGTCCAGGTTATGAGGGAGGGTAGAAGACCGATCATTCTCATTTCGAGCTTCGATGTTTTTGTCGATCTGCCATCTCACCTGAAAGGCGTTAGTTTGAGTAGGAACTTCGAGGTGATCGATGAGGTTCTGGAGAAGCTGACTTCAGAGCCAATAGAGAATATAGAGGAGCTCGTTGTCAAAATTGCGGAAAACATGCTCGAAAGACACGAATATGCAACCAAAGCTGAAGTTTCGATGTCTTCCGAATATATAATGCGAAAAAGGTCTCCTGTGAGCTTGCAGAGAACTCAGGAAATCGTGAAAATCTTCAGCGATGCTATCATCTCAAGGAATGGTGAAAGGGTAGTATTTGTTGGGGCAGAAGTCACAGGCATCACAGCCTGTCCCTGTGCTCAGGAGCTCGTGAAAGCTAAGGCTGTTGAGGGGTTATTAAGGGAAGGATTCAAGCGAGAGGAAATAGAGAAGATCTTAGAGGTTGTGCCAATTGCATCCCACAACCAGCGTGGTAGAGCTATGATAAAGGTTCAGGTTGGAAAAGACTTCAGAGTATCGATAGCAAAGCTGATCGAGATAGCAAAGTCGGGAATGAGTGAGGAAACCTTCGAAATACTCAAGCGGGAAGATGAGCTCGAATTGATCGAGAGAGCACATAAAAAACCTATGTTCGTCGAAGACAGTGTGCGTAAAATGGCATTTGAGTTCCTTAACGCGTATCCCAACGCCCCGGATGATCTGCTAATATTCTTGAGACAGGAGAACGAGGAAAGCATTCACCAGCACAACGTTGTTGCAGAGAGGATCGCTAAGATCGGAGAGCTGAGAAATGAACTCTCTTCTAATCCTTAGTCTTGCCCTGCTTCTCGAGCTCTGCCCGAATCCCTACGGAAGCGATGATGCGGAGTATATAAAGGTTTATTGCCCTGATTCGTGTATTTTGAAAGACGATAAAGCTGAAATTATCCTCAAAGAGGGTTTTTACACAATTACAAGGAACAAATCCGCATTTCTTGAGAAATTTAAACCAGAGGGCGAACTTCTCGAATCTCCAAGGAATTTTTCGCTTTCCAACAGTGGTGAGGAAATCTGCGTTAGTTCTGAAAAAATTACTGACTGCTTTTACTACGGCAGAGACCTTCAGATTCTCGATTCTGGGATCATTTACTTCAGAAATAAAGGAGAATGGGATTTTAAATACGAGGACTGGAGTGGTTTCAATTGTCTATCGGAGCACATAAAAGGTAGGCTGATAATAACTCCAGCGGATTTCAAGGCTGAAAACTTCAGAATTGTGAGCTACAACTTCTTTGCGGACTTTGAGCCTTCGGAGCTATTTGTAGATCCCAAAGGTGGAGCAAGATGTGGAGTGGATGCAAAGTTTCTCTCAGGCCCTTACAGACATTTCCACTACAAATTCGGGGTAAGAGAGAACAAGGTGATAATAACGACGGAGAACTGGGTTTTCTCAAAGAAAGGCTACATTGTAGAGTTCGAGAGTCAGAACTTTGCAAACGCTCTTAACAACCTGATCGAATATGATAAGAGGTTTTTAAGCGAAAACAAAAGCTGTTCGGGGAATGCAGTGAGCAAAAGCCTTGGAAAGGGAAAAAGTACGGATTTTGAAGCGAATGCAACACTTTTAATCCTCCCAGACTGCAATCCCGTGCTTGAATTTATTCAGTCTGCAAATAAAAGACTTTACATAATAGCTCCTTACATGAGCTTTGACTGGTTCAACGACCAAGGCCTCCTTTGGGCGATAAGAAAGGCTAAGGAGAACGGTGCAGAGATAACTGTTGTGCTGAGCGAAGAATATTCTGGTGAGGAAGCCGATATTTTGAGAAATGAAGGAATTGAGGTGAAGAAAATAAGCAACCTGCACGGAAAGGCGATAATAGCGGACGACAGGGTGTTAATAACTTCCGCGAACATGAACAAATACGGGCTAAAGCTGAACAGAGAGATCGGGATTCTAATCGAGAGCGAAGAAGTAGCGGATTTCATTTTGTCCGACATCGAGAGCGAGAAAGTTTCTTTTTGGGTGATTATAGTCTCGCTTGCGTTTTTTGTGCTGACGAGCTATCTGTTCTGGAAATTCAGACCCTGAATTCAAATTATCTGGTTTAAAAAGGTGAAGATAAAATTTAATATCTTAAATTCACAAACTCGCTTGAGGTGCGCAGATGGGTCTGCTGAGTGGTTTAAGAAAAAGGCTTAAGTTCATTTACAGGCTCCTTTTCAGAAAGGATAAACTGAAGATCGGGATATACGGCCCACCAAACGCAGGAAAGACTACGCTTGCCAATAGGATTCTGAGAGACTGGTTGGGGGATATAATGGGTTCTCCAAGCGAGATCCCGCACGAAACAAGGAGAGTAAAGCTAAGAGAAGGAGTAAAAATTCAGGTTGATGGAAAAAGCGTCACGATCGACGTTGTTGACACTCCCGGGCTTGCGACGAAGATCGATTTCCACGATTTCCTGAAATTCGGAATGGGAGAGGAGGATGCAAAGAGGAGAGCGAAAGAAGCCACTGAGGGGGTTATCGAGGCAATTAAGTGGCTTGACGATCTGGACGGAATACTCCTCGTAATGGATGCAACCGAGGATCCGTTTACACAAGTCAACGTTACAATCGTTGGAAATATCGAAGCGAGGAAGCTCCCGCTCATAATTGTTGCGAACAAGATCGATCTGCCCAATGCTTCTCCAGCAAGGATAAAGTCCGCTTTCCCACAGCATCAGGTCGTTCCGATCTCAGCTCTTAAGGGAATAAATATCGATTCGCTATACAAAGCGATTGCAGAAAAGTTTGGGTGAGCGTATGGGCGTTCAGATGAATCTTATCTCAAAGGAAAGATTGAGCAAGATGAGTTCGATGGAGAAAATTCGCATGATCTTGGACAGCGTGAAAGAGGGAAAGATAGTCGTTCTCGAAACCGGGCTGACACCTGAAGAGGAGGCAAAGCTGATCGAGCTGACTATGCTTGAGATCGATCATGAGAACTTCGTTGGAATTGAAGTTGAGAGCTACCCTTACAGAGAGAAGTCCATATTTTCGAAGTTCTTTGGAAAGAAACAGGGAAGGCTTACAGTAATAGGGCCTGCAAACAGACTTAAAACCTTGGAAAAGCAGGAAGATCTGATAAAAACGCTGATAACCTGATATGCCTCACCGTTGCACGAAATGCGGAAAGCTTTACGCAGACGGGGACATGCGTCTGCTGAATGGCTGTGAGTGTGGAAACAACAAGTTTCTCTATGTTCCAAAGGAGAAGGAATCCGCCAGGCCTGAGGAAGTTGCCAAGGAGTTAAAGAAGGAGTTCCTTAGATTTGGAATAGAAAGCATACGCATAATCGCCCCTGGCCAATACGAGATCAACATCGAAAAACTGCTCGAGCGAGAGGAGATAATAATAGCATTGGAAGAAGATGGAAGATACATTATCCATCTGCCCTCATTGCTCAAGAAAAAGCCTAAGGAATGATCTCAGTCGTGTTTAGATATTTTGGATACTCCAAATGCTCTCTGTATTTTGAAATCACGTCCCTGTAAGCAAGCAGAGAATCTACGAGATTTTTAACGGTCGAGCATACGAGTCTGAATCCCTCTTCACCCCAGAGCCTTTCTCTGTTAAAGAACAAACATCGACCTCCGCAGAAGCGGAAATAGTTGCAGTCGGGACAGGGATCGAGTATTTCCACACTTTTATTTATTCCAGAATAAATATCGCCAATGCGGTTCCATTCGAGATCCGGGCAGATCGGGCAGGCTAAAACCTTGCCATCAGTCGCGATCGCAAAGGATTCAAAGCCAGATGAGCACGGAGGGTAGCGATAACCTTTGAATAAAGCGGTAGTGACTCCCATGAACGGGATAATCTTATGAATTCTTCCATGGATCATTTCTCGAATCCAAAACCTTACAAGTCTCCTTATTCCCGCATTATACTTTTCAACCCATTTTTCGAATTCCCTGACAGTGTATTTGCTCCAGACCGCATCGATCTGCCAGTGCACATGCGTGAAGGTGTTCAGGGACAGAATGTGCATGACATCCTCGTAAATGTCCGTTTCAAGGCTTGCAGTCATCCGTGCGATTAGCTCTTCGCAATGGCCTTTAATTTTTCTTGCATTCTGGAATACTCTATCATAGTTCCCCCTGTAAAGATCATGCGTCTCTTTTCTGCCATCAAACGAAACAAGAATTGTGGAGAATTTTTTCAGGTAATTTTCTTCGAGTTTATCCAGCAACAATCCGTTCGTTTGCAGAATGAATCGTTCAGCTGGGATTTCATTCATTATTTCCTTCATTTTTTCAATTTCGAGCAGTGGCTCACCGCCGTAAAAGGCTATCGAGGATTTGCCTACAAACTTCCTGAGATCCTCAATGCTGTACTGTATCTTCTCAGGCATCATGCCTTCTTCAAATCCCCCGCAATACCTGCAGTTCGAATTGCATCTTGGGGTAAGGATAACTATTTGACACTCTCCACGGCTAAAGCCGGGAGATTCTCGGTCTGACGACCGAGGGGTGTGCCAGCACCCCATTAAACCCACCTGTCTGCGAGAGGCGGGCTATATTTATCACGCCGACAACATCCCTGTGCGCTCCAAATCCACAATAAAAGCATTTGAAGAGTCTCTTATGCTTTCTAACGTTTTCAGAATTGCATTTTGGACATATTGAGGATGTTTTCAACTCTTTGACAAACTCAACCTGAATTCCGAAGTTCTCTGCTGTGGTTTTTAACCTCTCAACAATATATCCAAAACTCCAGAAGTTGTGAACCATTGCATTGATCTTTCTCCCATTATCGTTGTTCTCTCTTATTCCATTAACGCTTCCAACTATTATCTCCCCAACTTTTTTCTCATAGCAAAGTTCAACAAATCTGTGGATTATCGTATTGATAGCATGTCTAAACCTCAACTGCCTCTTTCTGTAGAGTTTTCTAATTCTTCTAGTTGTCTTCTTCCCGTTAACTTTCATGGCGATTGACTGGTATTCAGAGATCTTCTTTGTCCAGTACCACCAGTCTGAAAGCAAAGATTTTCCGGAGAAGGCTACTGCTCTTCTTTCACCCTCAATCCAGGCTGTTATTATATTCACAACACCTAAATCTACAAAAGCTTTCTTAGGGAAAATGGTATGCCCTTGTTGATTTACTTCAACCGATTCATGTGCATACCACTTCCCGCTTAAATCATCGTAAAATATCTCCAAACTACCTTGCTTTCCCCTCCATCTGATTTCTCCGGTTATTTTTATTTTCAAACCTTTTGGCAGAACTAACCATTTCTTTCCATTCTCCTCCTCTATGCGATAGCAGTCGTTTCTGATTATGGTCATTAGCTTTCGCCTGTTGCTGTTTCTGTCCTTCCAGTAGCCGGGAGGGGATATTTTCTTAACGTGTGGTGGAAGCCCTCCTTCTTTCTTCAATTTTGAAAGCGAGAAGAAGCTTCTCCAAGCTCTATCATTCTTTCTTATGATTTGCTGTGCTGTGGCTGATCCCAGAATTGGCTTGAACTCTTCATAAAGTTCTCTAACACCTTCATTCCAGTCAAATTTGTTTTCGAAGAATGCCTGTCTTCTGATGTAGTTTATCCTGTTCCACAACACTGCTGACATCTCGCATAAGCTGAATAAAGCTTTCTCTTGTTCTTTTTCTGGTCTCAGTCTGAGCTTGTTTGTCCTTCTCATCTTTGAACACCGTCTGTTTATATATTGCGTGTCTATATTATTTATATGCCTTTCGCCAGTTCATCTCATGGTTGAAACCATGAGCTTTCTTGGCGAAGTTTTTTGTAAAGCATCCCGAAAGCCTAATATGTAGCACTGATTAAAAGTTTTCGAGCGGGGGTTGCCGAGTGGCCAAAGGCGTGAGACTCAAGATCTCATCCCGAAGGGGTTCGAGGGTTCGAATCCCTCCCCCCGCATTATTTTAAATTATTCCAGCTTTCAAAATAGCTTTTTACAACATCACCCTTTAAAATTTTTAAAGCTCTTCAAGCTTTCTTAGCCTTTCTCCAATATCCCAACGCTCACACTCTTGCACATCGAAGTGTACACTTGGTTCATACGTATTCTTTTCGCTAAATTTACCACAATAACATCATCATCCAGTTTCGAAATGTGAGCCCATTTACCCGCATATTCCTTTAGCTCAACTGGTAATCTCACGAAGCCCAAAATCGTCGTTGGATTTGTTTTCGCTCTCCCAACTTTTTGTTCTTCCATCTGGCATTCGACTATTCGGAGATCAAAAAAGGTATAAGAAATAAGAGACGTTATTCTCAAAGCGCAGTTGGTTGAGAGAAAAATTGTTTGAGAAGAAAGGGTAGCTCACAAGCTTCCAACTCTCATTTTTATCCAGAACAAAAACATGAAGCTTGAAATGGCGAAGGTTAAAGCTACTTGCGATGAAGCAGCAAGATCCTTTATGCTGTAAATTGCAAAAAGAATTAAAACAAAGGGAAGAACAAGAAGACCCTTCGAAGGCTTTTCACCCCTGAACTGGTTGAAAAATGCCAAGAAAATTGCAAAAAGAAATATCTCTTTGAAAAAGATTCCAGATACAAGGAGTGCAGCAACTATGTAGCTTAGGTAGTCTCTTCTTTCACCTTTAAGTCCGGAATCTAGGAGAAGAATTGTTGAAAGAAGCAAAGCGATGAATTTTTCATCGTAAACACTTGAATAAAACTCGTAGCTTAAAGCAAGCGAGTAAAAAAGAAAAGAAAACAGGAAAAGATCTTTTCTGAACTTCAAGGCGTAAACTAAAGGCGATAGTAAAGGAGAAAAGATCCCAGCATGTATCCCAGCAGATATGGAAGCTATTACAGCGAGCATTTCATCTCCTCCATAACCTGAAGCAAATCGGATGGTCCAACGTCTATTGTTGAGACTATTTTGCTAAACTTTTTTATCATCTTCTCTCTTTCAACGTAGGCCTTGTAAAGTCTCAGAATTTTTTCCATATCGTCTTCGAATTCGTGGAAAAGGATCGGGTTTGGAGAAATTAGGAAAATCTTTGCCTTATTTCTAAGCTCGAGCAAGGCTTTTAAAAGTTCCGAAGTGTTTGATGTTAGATCTGTGATGAATACAAGAAGCCCAGAGCCTGGAATATTTCCTGTCGCTTCAACAATTCCAGAAGAAAGGCTTTTTCTTTTCTTGATCATTGGTAAAACTTTTTTAATAAAATCGTAGCTTTTTTCAGAAGCTTTTATTTTCTCCGGAATCTTTAAAGACAAAGATTTCGCCTCTATCTTTTCAAATTTAAGAGCTTCTGCTATTCTTTCTGCCGTTGAAGGCTCAAGTTTCTTAAGAATTCCAAACTCATCGTAAACTATGAGCCCAGCTTTTTTAACGGACTTCGCAATTAAGAGAGCAATTGTTGTGGCGTAATCTATTTTAGCCATTTTTACGCTCTTTCTCATCTCCTTGCTCGCATCCAGGATTATGTAAACGTTCTCTGCCTCTTTTGGGAGCTCCTTTACTATCAGCTCCTGAAGCCTTGCAGTTGCCTTCCAGTCAATCCTTCTAACATCATCTCCGAATTGGAATTTTCTTAAGGATTTCACCTCCGGAGTTTCCGTTCCAAGAAAGCTCCTTATCCTTATCTCAGCCTCTTCTCTTATCTTTTCAACGGAAGGTGAAACTTCTATCTTTGCCTCATTGATCAATTCTGAGAAGTATAGCTCTCTGAGATCTTTGATTCTAAGCCTGCTAACCAATCTCTGCACACCTTTCTCAGCAATAAATGTGCAGGAAACCTCTTTCTCTTTCTCAACAATAAATTCAGGCTTTTCAATAAACTTCTCATTAAGAATTTCAACCTTAACTTTTTTCCCAAGATTCTTTATCCTGAAGTTCAATTTTAGCTTCTCCCCCTCAACAGCTTTTCCCTCAACAAAAGATTCAACCTCTATCCTTGGCAAGAATTCAAGCCTTATGTAAGTCAGGTAAGCTATTATGGAAAATGCAAGAATTGCTGGAAAAGTGTTCTCGAAAAGATAGCCTTGAATGAAAAGAAGCGCTGAAAGAAAAAGAAGGATTTCTTCTCTCTTCATTTTGGAACCTCAGTTTCGTTAACAACCTCCTTAACAAGATCCTTTGCCTTAAATCCATCGATCTCGTATTCGGGCTTTATTTTTATTCTGTGAGCCAAAACTGGAACTGAAAGAGCTTTCACGTCATCTGGAATAACGTAGTCTCTTCCTTTAAGAAAAGCCAGCGATTTCGATGCAAAAAGAAGATGCTCGGAAGCCCTTGGACTTGCGCCAAGCAAAACTCTTTCATCTATTCTTGTTTTGAAAGCTATCTCCCTTATGTATTCAAGGATCTTCCTGCTAACCTTTACAGAAGCCGCATTTTTCATCATTTCAAGAACTTCTTCCTTGTCGAATATCGTTTCAACATCGTTAAAATAGTTCCTACTTTTTCTTTCAAGCATCTCAATCTCTTCATCCCTTTCCGGATATTCAACATCGATCTTAACCATGAACCTGTCAAGCTGAGCTTCTGGAAGCCTGTAAACTGATTCATGCTCGATGGGATTCATTGTTGCTATAACTATGAAGGGTTCTGGAAGCTTGAAGGTTGTGCCCTCAATTGTGACTTGCCTTTCCTGCATCGCCTCAAGCAATGCAGACTGGGTTTTTGGCATAGCCCTGTTTATCTCATCCGCAAGAACAACGTTTGCAAATATCGGCCCCTTTCTTATCTTGAATTCCGAGCTTTTCATGTCAAAGTAGCTGCTTCCAACGATGTCTGCTGGCATCATATCTGGTGTGAGCTGGATTCTTGCAAAAGATAGACCAATTGCCTTTGCAAAGCTTTTTGCAATCGTCGTCTTCGCAACACCTGGGACTCCTTCAAGAATTACATGCCCATTCGAAAGCATCGCAACTGTCAAAAGCTCTATGACGTCTTCTTTTCCAACAATTACTTTTCCAACCTCCTTTTTCAGCTTTTCAAAGAACTCATCTCCTCTCATTTCTACCAAGCCTCGAACCTATCTTCATCTCCTCGATCATTTTTTCAAGCTTTTTCCTATCAACCCAATCCGGGAGTTCAAAAGTCTTTCTTTTTCCAAACCTTTCGAGGAGCTTAGGGATCTTTGCAAGGGCTCCGCTTTCTATGAGAATTGCAGCCGCTGATATTGCTATGAAGATCTTGAATGCATCTTCTTTGCTTAGCTCTTTGTGGATGTAGACGTTTGCAATTGAATATGGATTGAAATCCGCTCTGTGAGCTTCATCATAGTAAAAGTTCTTTCCAAGATCTTCAACAAGATTTTCAACAAATTTTCTGTTTTCATCAAACATGTCATTCATAAAAACGCTTGGATCTGAGAAGAGAATTATTTTTCCCTTTCCATAGCTCATCTCAGCCATTATTGGATAGCTCCCAATTTTATCTCCCAGAAGGCTTACCCTGCTCGAAAAAATTTCCCCTTCTGCTCCGATTATTGCAGCTGGAATGTTTAATTTGATGTTATCCACACCAACAGCAAGTTCTGGATCTTCAATTCTAACAACTACCGGAAATTCCGATCTATTTATATAAAAAATATCTATGAGGGGAATTTTTGAAAACCTTGCTTTTATCCCGATTTTTTCAAGCAAACTGTTTGCACTTCCGAAGTCATCTGCGATGAAAACAATTCCACCTTTTTCAACGAACTTCTTAACTTCTTCTGCTTCTTCCTGCGAGAAATCTATGTTTGGGCCTATTATTAGGAGTGTTCCTTCCAGCTCGCTGAGCTTTACTGAGCTGTACGGGTAAAA
This sequence comes from Archaeoglobaceae archaeon, assembly GCA_030153385.1. Classification (GTDB taxonomy): domain Archaea; phylum Halobacteriota; class Archaeoglobi; order Archaeoglobales; family Archaeoglobaceae; genus WYZ-LMO2. The sequence goes on along the minus strand of JASKJN010000018.1, from coordinate 4,589 downwards.
AATTGGGATTATTCTTCCATTCTCCGCAAGAAGCTTTGCAAATTCTGAGCATCCATTCCAGTTTGTGTTGAACATGCTTAGATCTGCAGATGTTTTTATGATCGGGACAGAAATAGGCAGGACAAGAAGGAGAATTCCGGCAAGTGTTATCAACACGTAGGCTGCGATCCTCATATCTCCTCAATCATTCTGAAGTAAGCTTCCTTATCAATCTCTCTGCCAGCATATGCGTACATCTCGTGCATCTCTGTTATCTTTTTTAGCTTTTCGTAGAAGGGCTCATTCTTGAGAAATTCTAGCAGTTCTCTCGGTGTTAAAGCCAAGCTCAATCCATACTTCTTTGCAAGGTTTCTGAAAAGAACTTCGTAAGCCTTTGAAACATCTTTTGGAATCTCTTCTCTCTCTTTTTTCTCTTCCTTTAAAACTTTGGCTTCCTCAAATTTTTTGTCTTTCTTTAATTCTTTTCTCAACATCAAAGATCCGAGAGAAGAAAACAACGCGGCAGCTATTAAGATAAAAATTATTGGTATTTTTGGCTCTTTTACAACTATTTTCACCCTGTTTGATTCTGACGGCTTGTAGGTATCGTTTCCAGGAAAGTAGACAAAGACAATGTATTCTCCAGCTTTATCAAAGCTGAGGCTGAAATTGAAGTTTCTTGAAGCATCAAGATCCATCTTTTTCTCAGAATTTACAAAAACAGAAACATTTGCATCGATGCTGATGCTTCCAAGGAAGTTTACAGACTCATTTATCTCTACGTCATCTTTATCTGCATCTATTTTTATATATACTGGAAATCTTGAGAAAAATATTGAAGCTTCAGCTTTTGAGCTTTCATAGGTTTCGTTTCCTTTGTAGAATGCGGAAACATTCAAGTAGCCTTCTTTTTCTTTTCTCAACGGAAGTTCAAATAATCCATTTCTTGTATCAATTTTTTTTGAATTGCTGTCAAATTCCAGAAGGATCTCTGCATCTATCGGATTTCCGTAGTAATCCAAGAGCAATCCTTTAAGCTTTACTTCCTCATTTATGTAAGCGTTTTTCCAGAAAAGGTTTATTTTTGTCGGTATCTTTATCACTTCAACGTAAACAACGTTTGATCTAACAACCTCTCCATCCTTTAAGCCTTCAGCCCATATCTTGTGCATTCCAAGTTCATCAAATCGATGAAGAAAAACTCTTTTGACTTCGTAGGCTTTTCCATCTATAAAAAGATTTCTTGGCTCAACTTTTACAGCGTGAACGTATATTGCGATTTGCTCGTAAATGAAAGGTTTATCTTTTGAAACAGAAACGAAGATGCCTTCAACTTCAAATTTTTCAAGAAGGCTTTCGTAGTAAGAAACTAACCTCTTTGCCCTAATCAAATCTTCTCTTATTTCTGACGTATCAAATTTCAACCCATTCCAGAACTCTATCTCTTCAATCTGATTTATTGCCATTTCGATTTGCTCTATTGCTGCGATCATCGAAGCCAGAGCATCTCTTGCATCCTGATATGCAGCTGGATTGGGCAAACTTCTCAAAAATTTCTCCTGAGAATCGTTTAGTTTGAAGATAGCTTCGGAAAGCAGAAGAAAAGGTTTTACTGCAATTGATGCGTTGCTTTTAACACTTTTGGCTTCGTAGAACTCAGCTTCAGAAGCTGCAAGATTGGCTATTTGATAAAGCTCCTTTGCAAGATCGCTTGGATTTTCGTTTATGAAGTTTTCAAGGCATTTTTCAGCATCTTCAAGCATTTTTGAAAAAAAGCTGTAAGCTCCCTCATCGTTTGGCTCTGAGGAGAATGGGATATGAGCGAGAAGTAAGATTATCATAAGCTTTAGCATTGGGCTGAGTAGGTAGAATTGTTTTTAAATCTTTGCAGAACTTGGCTTGTGAAGAAGCTTGCAGGAGCTTTGCTGATAGCCTTTGGAGTGATAACTTCTTTCAAAGGTGCAATGGATGCGGATGAGAAAATTTTAAACCTTGGAGTTGGAAGCATATTCCTCGGGCTTATTTTTTTGGCCTTCTCTGGAAGAAAGGAAAGCTTAGATTTTGTTCTGTCCCCATACATAAGTTTGTTTAGAAAAATTTCAAATTCTTTGAAGCTTTCAAATGCGATCTACATTCCCCCATGCGTATCTTTGCCAAATGGTGGTGTTTTTGTCCCGCTTCACGAAGACTTTGACTTGGATCTTGGAAAGATAGACGATGAAACTGTTTTCATAACTGACGTTGGAAGAGAGAAAGAGCTCGGAATCCTTTTACCATCTTTTGGATCGGAGCTTCTTAAAGCTTACGAAGATTACTCTGAAATAAATTTTGCCGGTGCTGGAATAAGTGTTGTTGATTACGCCTCTTCAGTTCTAAGATCTCTCAATCTGGCAAGATCTGTTACTGCTGAAGAGGATGGAAATTTTTTGAAAATAAAAGTGGAAGGTATGAAAGTAAAAGACTGCTCAAGGGAATGCGAGATCTTTGCCTGTCCAATCTGCGCCTCAATCCTTCTTTCAGTTGCAAAAGGTTCTGGAGAGCTTTTGGCTGTCAGAAGATTTGATGTTGGTGAAAGAATTGAGATAGTTGCTGAAAAGATTGGTGGTGTTGATAGATGGATGTAGATGATGCGATAGTTCTTTTTCTTGGAGTATGGACTGTTTTATCGATCTTTTTTGCCAAAAGCTTTGATTTATTCATAACGCTTCTTCTTATTTCAGTGCTTATCGTGTTGGAAGTTGCAGGCCCATTCATAAGGCCAGAGGCAAAGCAGGTTTTGAAGATGATGGCTTACTTCATGCTTGCAATATTCTTGATCGTTGTGATAAGAAAAGCGATGGAAGTTTTGAGTTAGCGAACAAAGATGTTTAGATAAAGGCTCTGTATTTTTCTTTCCTCAGCATCTCTTATTTTCCAGAAATCGCTTTCATAGTAATCTTTCATCCTTTCAAAGTTGCCAGTAGAGCAGTTTTTGAAAAGCAAAAAGTACATCTTGTACCTTCCTGGCTCATCAATTGAGAAATTATAGATGACTTCATACTGCGGCTTCCAAGCTTCAGATAGATCTGTGTGGTTTAAGGTTACGCAGAAGCTGTCAAGGAAAAGCATGCTGCTGTTGTTTACAAGCCAGATCTCGACCATGTAGTCAACAGTTCTGTATTCGTGGTTTACAATACCAATTATTACTCTTGCCTCTTCTCCTGCGAGCAGGTTTGTTGGGTAGTCAGCAGCCTTGCCTTTCTCTCCCAAGATATAGAACTCTGTAAACCTTTCTCCCTGCTTTGGCGTAATAATTATGTAGACAAGCAAGGCTGTTGAAGCTAGGATCGCTGATAGAAGGAATGCACTTAGAATCCTGTCTTTTTTCATAGCAGCAGTTGCAAATGAATTTTTAAAAAACTTAGCGAAAAATTTTTATTTTTAAGAGACGTAAAAGCATAGTGGTAGATATGAGGGTTTGGATTATTTTGTTGTTGCTGCTAGCTACAGCAGCAGCTTCAGAACTTGGAAATGTAAGCATCGATGGAGAGAGCTTAGCAATTCTAAAAGATTGCTGGATCGAGCTCGATGGTGGAAAGGAAGTAAAGATTCCAGCAATAACGTTTGAGTATTCTGGTGTTCCAAGCGCTAATTATACAAAAAATGGGAAGACAGTAAAAATAAACTCTTCTGTTGGAGAGAGTTATAGCGTAACATATCCATACACGAGCCACAGAGTTTATTTAGATGGAGATAACGTGATTCTGAATTTCAACACTACACTTAGCAACAAGCAGATTTACGTTTACACGTTGAGAACATATCCAATGCAAGTAAAGGAAGCAATAGAAAAAGCATTAGATGGAAACACAACCTTCCTGAAAGGTCTCTTAGAGAGAGCCTACAATAATACGACTGTAAATCTAAATGATACAGGTAAAGACTCTCTTACGCTGTACAATGTTCCAGCTGGAGATTATGTAGTCGTTGCTCTTGAAAATGAGTCTTCAGAAGCAAGCAACACTCAAGCAAGCAACACTCTTATCGCAGCCACAGCGTTTACAGTTCTTGAGCACGATTCAACGCTTGATGTTCCAAGAACAATTACCACTGGTCAATATCTTGAAGGTTACTTCAACATCTCAACATCCTCAACAGCAAATTACAGATACATCGTAGCTTTGGTTGATGAGAGCGTAACTGCAAAGTTCAAGCTGACAAGTGATGGAACAAAAGCAACAACAAATCTGATGCTCAACAATGCAAAGCTCGTTGAAGGCTTTAAAGTAGCTGGAGTTGGACTGAAGAATGTAAACGCTAGCAAAGTTGTCAATTTGCTGAATGAAGCTTTTGGAGATAAGATAAGCGTTGCAGAAGATAAAAGTGGTAAAGTCTACTCCTTCAGGTTAATTACAGAAGGTCTTCCGGCTGGTAAATACTTGCTCTATGCAGCAGCCTGGAACCTTTCAAATCCAAGCCAACGAGTTGTTGCTTTTAACTGGACGGAGATAGAGATAACGCCATCCATTATAGATCGTTACGATACAAACAACAATGGAAAAATAGATGATGATGAGCTTATAAATGGAATAATGGACTGGCTCGATGGAAAGATAAGCGATTCAGAGCTG
>JASKJN010000071.1 GCA_030153385.1 Archaeoglobaceae archaeon | reverse complement strand
CTCTTAAAAGCTTTGCAAGGGCATAGATGTGGAGTTCAAGAGCTTTTTCCGTGTTTCCCGCTTTCAACCAGAGATCCGCAAGATTTAGAACAACGTTTGCAAACTCCTGTTCTGAGACAAGAGCCTTTTCCAGAAGTTCCTTTAAAAGCACGAATGATTTTTCGAAGAAAATTTCAGCTTTTTCGAACTTTTTGATTTTTAAATAGCGGGATCCAAGTTCTATGGTCACCTCAACCAACTTTTTTGTCTCAGGAATCTCGTAGAGAGCGGAGCCGAGCTCGTAGGCATCGAGTAAAAATTTCTCTGCCTTTTCGTATTCTCTGTCAAGATAAAATGAGCCAATTTCAACGCATGCAGTGGCTAAAAGCCTTATGTACTCCTTCTTATCCGCTCTTTTTCTTATCTCGCTGTAAATCGAAAGAATAATTTCTTCGAAATTCTCCTCTGAATATCTGAGCTCTCTGACATGCTTTCTTAACCCTTCAATCCCGAATTTACCGCTTCCGATCAATGAATTCGTGATCTCAGGGTAGACTACGATGTCTGAAGGGATCCCGAAGAGCACGGATGTGAGGTCCTTGTAATAAAATTTTGATAAGATGTACCTGTATGTTTCTTCACTCAGCCTTCCCTTACTTTCAAACTCTTTTAAAATCCTTCTTTTGTCTTCGTAGCTCATTTTCTTCTCTATTTCTATCGCGGATTCTCTACTCACCTTTAATTCAAGAAGATTCACGATTCTTCTGCTTACATACTCCCTCAATTCATCAAACATCATGCACCCCCAAAAAGCATCCTTTACTGACTTTATCAAATTTTCAGAAACTTTCAATCCCCCTTCTTCCCTGACTGCAAAGACCTGGGCTTCTTCTAATTACTTTATCCTACCAAAAAGTTGATTAAATGCCATGCTAAAAAAGCTTAATGAGAATCGAAGAGATCATTTCTCTGCTCGAAGAACAGCCCATGACAGTGAGAGATATTTGCATAGCCTTAAAGCTTGAACCCTCACAGGAAAAAGAAGTTATTGAGTCCCTGAAGAGAATCTCGAGGGTTTTGAAGAGAAAAGGAAAGCAGTTGCTTGTGAAACCACCAATATGCAGGAAATGTGGCTTCGAGTTTGAAAACATTAATCCAAGCAAATGTCCGAAATGCAAGAGTGAGTGGATCGAGCCCGCAAGGTTTATGATCTCAGTGAAATGAAAACGAGTTCACCAAAAGTTTTATATATAACAACCCCTAACCTTTAGTTAGGGGGGTGAGGTTCATGTGGCTGGACCCATTTGAGGAGTTGAGAAGGACTGTTGAGAGGCTGAACAGAATGGTATTCGAGAGCATCGAACCATTGCGAGCGATTGGAACAGCGGTTGACGTTATTGACGAGGGGGATAAGATAAGAGTTATTGCAGATTTGCCCGGATTTGAGAAAGATGAAATAGAGGTCGCATTTGAGGGAAATAATCTTGTAATAAAAGCAGAGAGCAAAAAGGAGGAAGAGGAGACAAAAGGGGACTTTATAAGGAGGGAGAGGAGATTTGGTAGAGTTTACAGGAAGATTTCTCTGCCAGAGGGTATAAACACGGATCAAGCAAAGGCAAGCTATAAGAACGGGGTTCTGGAGATATCGATACCCAAGGAAAAGGGCGAGAAAAGGATCATTCCACTCGAGTGAACTTTATTTTTTGGTTAATTTTTAAATCTGTTTTTCTGCAAAAAACTTAAAAATTCAATTAAGCATGCGCTATGTGGATGTAGCAATAATTGGTGGTGGAGCTGCAGGAATGTCTGCTGCCTCTCGAATTAAAGTTTTGAGGCCTGAGTGGAACGTAAGAGTCTTTGAAAAGACAAATTTTGTAAGCCATGCTCCCTGCGGGATTCCATTTTATGTTTCTGGCTTCTTCGAACATTTTGAAGACCTCTGCACATACGATGTTAACTACTTCAGGACTGAAAGAGGGATAGATGTCCACGTGAACACAACGGTTTTGGAAATCTCGGAAGGATCTCTTGTTGCAATTGAAGAGGGAAGGGAAAGAGTTTATGAGTGGGACAAGCTCCTTTTTGCTACCGGGGCAAGAGCTAAGAGGTTAAATGTAGAGGGTGAAAATCTTGAGGGAGTTTTATTCATAGACGACATTCTCGTAGCGGAAAAAGTTAAGAAACTCGCTCTGAAATCAGAAAAGGTTGTTATAGTCGGTTCTGGTTACATAGGAGTAGAAATGGCTGATGCCATCTCAAGGCTTGGTAAAAAGCTCACAGTTATCGAGATCGCAGAGAGACCGCTTCCAGAGTACGATGCAGAGATTGCAGCGATACTGAAGTCTGAAATGGAGAAGAAATTAGATCTGAGACTCAGTGAGAGGGTGGTAGCTTTTGAAGGTCGGGAAAGAGTCGAGAAGGTTATTACAGATAAATCGGAATACGATTGCGATCTCGCGATCGTGGCAGTGGGGGTTACTCCAAACGTGGATCTGGCAAAAAGAGTCGTGAAGCTCGGAAAAAGCGGAGCAATTAAAACGAACAGCAAGCTGGAAACGAGTAAGGAGGGAATATATGCTGCGGGCGATTGCGCTGAGACCTTTAACATTGTGACAGAAAAGCCTGACTGGATCCACCTCGCAACTCCAGCAAACAAGATGGGTTATGTTGCCGGAGTAAACATGGCAGGTTACGAACTGGACTATCCCGGAGCTGTAAAGTGTCAGCTGACAAGTTTTCATGATTTGGAGATCGGTAAAGCTGGATTGAGCGAATTTGAGGCTATAAAAGAGGGTTACAAGGTAGTCTCTGCTTTTGTAACGACAAAATCATCTGCAAAATACTTCCACGATGGTCTGATCCATTTGAAGGTTGTTGCGGATCGAAATGGCAAACTTCTCGGAATCCAAGCTGTGGGGAGAGGTGTTGGAATGAGAATTTATGGAGCAACCGCTCTTCTCTACAAAAAAGCGAATGTTAGAGATCTGTTCTTCACCGATTTCCCCTACTATCCTCCAGTTTCAAGAGTTTGGGATCCGTTAGTTGTTGCTGCGCGAAACCTTTTCAGAAAATTGGGTTTGCCGTGAGAGTATGATGGTGCGAATACCGAGCCACATCTGGCAGGATAGGGAAATAGAACTTGAGTTTCCAGATGGATGGGACGTGAGTGTTTTGAGAATGAAAGGTGATGCCTGCAGAGCTCTGAGCAGGGAGGAAATGATCAAAGCTATAAGGAACCCTGTCGGAACTAAGCCCTTGCAGAAGCTTGCAGAGGACAGGGATTCTGCTGTGATCATTTTTGACGACCTTACGAGGCCGACCAAGGCTGGTGAGATCGCTGAAATAATCTTAGAGGAAATAAAGATGAAAGATGTCGTTTTTGTCTGTGCAAACGGAGCTCACGGTACTTTTGACAGAGAAGACTTTGTTGCGAAGCTTGGTGAAAGCATAGTTGAAAATTACCCGGTCTTTAATCACAACCCGTATCAGAACCTCGATTATCTGGGAGAAACCTCTTTTGGAAATCCGGTCGAAATAAACGCGGAAGTTATGAGCCATCCACTCAAGATTGCGATTGGCTCGATTCTGCCACACCCGCAATTCGGTTTTGGTGGGGGAGCAAAGATAATTCTTCCCGGAGTTGCAGGGATGAGGAGCATAATATACAACCATGGCATTCTTGGAGGCTTTGGATATGCTGAGAAGTTCAGGGAATTGCACCCTACTTGCCACATGGCTTACGGTAGAGTTAACGAGGAAAACATTCAGAGAAGAGATGCGGAAGAGGCGGCGAGAATGGCAAAGCTGGACTTCATAGTAAACGTGCTGGTCAACACAAAGAGAGACTCGACGCATCTTTTCGCCGGCGATGTGGTGGATGCACAAAGAAAAGGAGTAGAGGTTGCAAGAGAGCACTATTCGACTCCTCTGGAATTCGATTTCGACGTTGTTGTAGCGAATGCTTATTCTAAAGCAAACGAAGCGACAATCGCAACCTGGACAACCATTTGCCTAAAAGAAGGTGGAACGCTGGTACTGGTTTGCAATGCAAAAGGCGGACAGGTCAGCCACTATGTCCACGGACGATGGGGGATGCGCAGAAGGGGTGGAACACTTTATCTTCCACCTCCAGAAACGCTCAATAGGGCTGGAAAAGTCATTCTTTTCTCCGAGTTTCACGAAAAACAGCCAGCATTTGAAATTGTACACGAAAACGCTGTGAAGGTTAAAACCTGGGATGAAGTGCTCGAGGAGCTTGGAACTGGGAAGAAAAGGGTAGCGGTATTCCCTGATGCGACCATACAAAAGCCATTTTGATTTTTAAGCTTGCAGTTTCAGCTTTTGATTTTTATTGCGATAGTGTTAAAAACTGCCCAAATTCTTTCCTTTATGCGATCGACAGAGATCACACCAGAGAAGGATGGTGAAAACGTTGTGGTTGCGGGTTGGGTTCATGAGGTCAGAGATCTTGGCGGACTCGTTTTCGTAGTCTTGAGAGACAGGGAGGGATTCATTCAGATAACATTGCCGAAGAAGGTCGTCGATTCAGAGACCTTCAAGAGAGCAAGGAAGGTCAGCAGAGAGAGCGTAGTGATGGTAGAGGGAACAGTAAAAAAGGAAGATAAAGCTCCAAATGGTTTCGAGATAATTCCGAAGAGATTTGAAGTTTTAAACGAGAGCTTAGCACCACTGCCTTTAGAAGTAACAGAAAAAGTACCCGCAGAACTCGACACAAGGCTTGACAACAGGTTCATGGATCTGAGGAGACCAAAAGTTCAGGCAATTTTCAGAATCAAGAGTCAGGTGGTGAAGAGCATAAGGGATTTTCTTTACTCTGAGGGCTTTATAGAGGTTCAAACTCCAAAAATCGTCTCCACAGCAACAGAGGGCGGAACAGAGCTATTTCCGATCAGCTATTTTGAAAAGGAAGCTTTTCTAAATCAGAGTCCTCAGCTTTACAAGCAGATCCTGATGTCAGCAGGCTTTGAGAAAGTCCTTGAAATAGGGCCGATATTCAGGGCGGAAGAGCACAACACGACAAGGCATCTCAACGAAGCGACTTCTGTGGATATAGAGATGAGCTTCACAGATCATGAGGGTGTTATGAATCTTTTAGAAAGGCTCATCGCAAGGGTTTACGAAGATGTCATCGAGAAGTGCGAGAAGTTTTTAAAAGTCCTCGAAATAAAGCTCGAAGTCCCGGAAATACCTTTTTCGAGGATTACATATACTTCAGCAATAGATATTGCAAGAAAGTCTCACGAAATTCCCTGGGGTGAAGATCTGGATCTGCAGGCTTTAAAGACGATCGGCGCAGAGATTGGAGGCTTCTACTTCATCACGGAATGGCCAACGAAGATCAAGCCATTCTACGTAATGACCTTTGAAGATGAGAAGATCTGCAAGAGCTTCGACCTCATGCACGGCCACATAGAACTTGCAAGTGGTGCTCAGAGAGAGCATAGATATCAAAAGCTCGTGGAAAGCATAAAGGCCAAGGGATTGCAACCCGAGAGCTTTGAATTCTACCTGAAAGCATTCCGATACGGGATGCCACCACACGCTGGCTGGGGATTGGGTCTCGAGAGACTCATAATGGCAATGCTTGGACTGGGCAACATAAGAGAAGCCATGCTATTTCCAAGAGACCGAATTAGGCTCTCTCCTTAAAAT
>JASKJN010000070.1 GCA_030153385.1 Archaeoglobaceae archaeon | reverse complement strand
CCAGCGGAGCATATGTCAAATGAGGTTATAACACCATCGAGTTCCTTCAAAGCCTCTACGCAGGCTTCTCCCGCTTCAAGAGCAGACGATTCACTGTCGCAGAATAGCCAGACATTTCCACCAGCAATTCCATTTGCGTAGCCAATGTAGCGTTCGATCACAAACTCGCCAAACATTATTGGAACCACGATAACTTTTCTGCCCCATCTTTCTTCTTCCCACTCATAACCATCCCCGCATCTTCCAACATTTAGCTCTGCATCGAACTTTGTCTCGCTATCCGTTGCATTGAAGACTCTTGTGGTCGGAACTACAAGTATTCCCTGCCTCAACCTTTTGCTCATTTCGCGCATTAGCACATCCATGAACCTCTTCGACTTCTGCACCCATACCTGGCAAATCGCTCCAACCCTTCCATCAGGCGTTTCCGAAGGCGAGAGCCACTTCTCAATTCCGCCTTCAGATTCTCCAAACACTGTCGATGGCAGGGCGGTTGCAGAGTAAACTGCTCTCTCAAGGAGCCATCTGTGCTTTGCAGTAACTATGAATCTCGAATATATGCCGTCAAAAGCTTCGCAATAAGTGTCTTCAACAGGAACACCGTTTATTTCGAGCATGCTGAAATGAGAGTTAAAGGGCATAAATCTTTTTCCATTAAAAGATTTATATAAATTTTCACTCAGATAGGTTTAAATAATTTGAATGAGAAACGAGATTGTGATCAAGCTTCGAATCCTCATATTTCTCTTAGCCCTTACCTTGGGCATTTTAAGTTTCGTAACTGGCCTTATCCTTTATTTCTGGCCACATGGTCCAAGGGCAGGGCAGTTGGTGATTCTGGGTTTGACAAAGTCGGGATGGGGTGAGGTACATACCTGGTTCTCCATCTTGGCTTTGCTTGTGATCGTAATTCATTTAGTCGTCAATCGAGGCTCAATTTCAATTTACTGGAGATATTTAAAGGAGCGTTAAGGATAATTTTTTGGACGAAGTATTTGATGGGAGAGGGAATTACAGGGAGGACAGAATCGCTGTCTTTCCTCCGTTGGCGGGTGGATGGATAGGAAATACAGCTGGAGCTGTTCAGATTTTGGTTATTCCACGGATGTTGGTATCTTGGAGTGCTATGCAAACATACCTTTCCGCTTCAGTCTATACCGTGCGAGAATTGCAAAATGCCTTATTTAGGGAAATTCAGAAAAATTTTTTAAGAGACTAAAAAAGGTTTTTTATGCCATTAACTCCAATGGAGATATACAAGCTTTTGCCAAAGACGAATTGCAAGAAATGCGGCGAGCAAACGTGCATGAGCTTCGCTTTCAAGCTTATAAACAGAGAGAAAAAACTCGAAGATTGCAAACCTCTTTTTGAGGAAAAGAAGTATGAGATCCAGCTTAAAAAATTGCAAGAAATGCTGAAACCGCTTGAAAAAGCTACGGAAACTGGTTTGATCGTAAACGAGGCTCTTTGCAACGGCTGTGGAAACTGCATAGTTGTTTGTCCTGTCCACGTTGAAAAAGACCCCCGTGGTGCTGGAGTTGGGAAGGGGCCAACGATAGCGGATCCGATCTATCGCATAGAAAATGGGAAACTCATCGTCCTTAACATGCATGCATGCAGAAGATATGGCAAGAGCAGAATTCTATGCGTTGTTTGCAGAGAGAATTGCCCAACTGATGCGATAAGCTTTTTGGAGGGATGATATGATCTGCACAGCCTGCTCATGCTTGTGTGATGATGTTTTTATTGAAGATGGAAAAGTCTTGAATGCTTGCAAAAGGGGTTTTGAGCACATATCCAAATTCAAGGAAAATAGAGCGATTCCAAGGGTCAGAGGAGGAACAGTTGATGTGGATAAGGCTATAGATGAAGCTTTGGAACTTCTTAAGTCTTCAAAGAAGCCTGCAATCTACGGATTGGACACGTCCACGGTTGAGGCTCAAAGGCTTGCAATAAAAATTGCAAGAAAGCTTGGATGCTTTATAGACGACAATTCATCCTTCTGCTTGGGAGACTTTGTTGAAATGATTCTTAGAAAAGAAGTTCCAACGACGACGCTTGACGATGTGAGAGATTACGCCTACGTAATAATTTACTGGGGAGCAAACGTTTACCAGAGCCTTCCAAGGCACATGTCGAAGTACACATACTATCCGAGGGGTGCAAAAAGGAATCGTGGCTACGATGAGGACAGATACTTGGTTGTTGTTGATGTAAGAAAAAGCGATATTGCGAAGCTCGCAAAGAAAAATGCGAAGTTTATAAAGGTTGAAAGAGATCTTGAGCTTGTTGAATCTTTTATAATGGCTGCTGAAGGAAAGGCTCCGAAGCATATTGAAGTAGTGGAGATCTTAAGAGAAATGAAGAAATCTGAGCTGAACGTTCTCTTTGGAGGTCTTGGTTTGAAGTATGGGCTTGGAGACACAAAAATTTTGGCTGAAATGATCAATAAGGTAAACAGCTATGCACCTCTTGCCTTTCTTCCAGCGGGATTTCATTCAAACATGAGAGGTTTTAACGAAACGTTATTTGAAGACGTTGGCTTTGTTAACAAATTCAGCTTTGCTGAGAACAGAAGCGATCAAAGATTCGCTTTTACAGAGCTTCTAAAAGAAGAAGCCATAGATTGTGCAGTGATAGTTGGAACAGATCCGGTGGCGTCGTTGCCTTTCGATATCTCGAGAAAGCTCGCAAAGATTAAGACGATAGTTATAGATCCAAAAGATACGGTTACCGCCAAATTGGCTGATGTTGTGATTCCTTCAGCTTATTCTGGTATCGAAAGCGGTGGAACTATGGTTAGAAGCGATGGTGTTAGAGTAAAGCTTGAACCGTTAGAAAAAGCTGAAATCGATGATGTTTACATTTTGAAGAGGATCTTGGAGGGGTTGTGATGCTCAGGCTGACAAAGTTCATGAAGTTTGAAGCAGAAATAGTTGTTGCAAGAGATTCATTTGATTCTTCAGCCATCTATCTTCATCCAGAGTTTGCCAAGAAATGTGGAATAAAGGAGGGCGATGTTGTAAGCGTTGAGGCAAAAAGGGCTGTAAAGCTAAAGGTCAAGCTTTCAAACTCAGCTCCAGAAAATGGTGGAATAATTCCAAACTCGATATTTGCAAGCTTTTTGACTGATTTCGAGAACTTCAAGCGATTTAAGGCAAGGATAGAGGTTACAGATGAGAAAGAGAGCACTATAGAAGAGATCATTGAGGCTTTGAAATCTAACGAAAAATAGCTTTATTATAATTTCATCCTATTTTTATACTGTTCGTGATATCTTTGAGAAGCCGTATTAAGGAAAATATTGCTATGTAGCTTGTTTTAGGATTTTCGGGAGACGGTGTATTGACGAACTTCATTGTCATTTCTCCAAACTTTCCTTTTACATGAAATTCATGAACGTTTTTATCAACTTTTGGATCCGCTATTATCTTGACTCTTACGCTTCTCTTCGAAGCCAACGTTAGAGTTGCTACAACGTTAACGTTAGCTGGAAAAAGCTTTACAGCTTCTTCTCCAAAACCTTCGTATATAAGTTTCGGTTCTTTCAACGTCTCCAGCTTATCTTTAACTTTTGCACCAATCAAAGATCTCGGATTCTTTCGCACCGTAAGCTCTATTTGATCTATACCAATAAGAGATGCAGCTTTTATGGCATCTATTCCACCTATAGCACCGCTTGGTATGTATATTTTGGCTCCAGATTTTTCTGCATATTTTTTAATATTATCGAACAAACTATAGTCCAGCAAAACACCAACGCTCATTATCGCTACACTTACACCTTTTTCAAGCAACTTTGGAATGTATTCTCTGACAGCATCCTGTGATGCAGCCTCAACGGCAAGATCCATGGGTACTTCTAAAAATTCCTCAAATGAGGCGGCTATTTTAGGCTTAACGTTCAAAAGATTTTGTTTTAATTTCATAGCCTTTTCAGCGACTTTGTCGTATATAACAGCCAATTCTGCACTGATGATGCGATCGTCAACAGCTTTAGCAAGAGCTGAACCTATATTACTGCAACCGATCAAGCCAAGTCTCATTTTTTCACCTTAACTATGTCCAGGCTCAGATCTATTGGAGGAGCATTCATCGTTATTTTGCTGAAGGAGATAACGTCCACGTCAAGCTTTGCAAATTCTAAGATCTTTTTCTCATCAATACCACCTGAAACCTCTACAATAACCTTGCTTCTGAATCCGCTCTCTTTTAGCAAAGCCAAAGCTCTCTCAACTTCTTCTCTTTTCATATTATCCAGCATGATTACATCTGCTCCAGCTTTGGCGGCTATCAAAGCATCTTCAGCATTCTCAACTTCAACTTCAATTTTCTTAGAAAAGCTAACTTTTTCTTTGGCAATTCTCACAGCTTTTTCAACGTTACCGAGAATTGCTATGTGGTTGTCTTTTATTAAAACCATGTCTGAAAGTCCAAATCTGTGAGTATCTCCACCACCTACAGAGACACCATACTTCTCAAAAAACCCGAGACCCGGTAGCAGTTTTCTTGTAGCGGCGATTTTCACTTTTGGATTCACTTTTTTAACTTTCTCTACAATGTACCTCGTATAAGTTGCTATACCACTTAAATGGCTGAGAAAGTTTAGGATTGTTCTCTCTGATAGGAGTATTTCCTTTGCTCTGCCACAGACTTTAAGAATAGCTGTGCCTTTTTTTGCGTACATTCCATCATTAACGTATTCTAAGATCTCTATATTAAGAGTTTTTAAAAATGGTACAATAAACTTGTTACCAGCTACAACACAGTCATCATTATTGATAACAACTGCTTCAGCTATGCAGTTTTCTGGTATGATTGTTTCTGTGGTCACATCCCCGTAAGGTGCATCTTCTTTCAGAAACTCTAAAAGCTTGAAAACGATTACTTCTTCCATGGTCTCGCACCCAGTCCAAGAACTTCAAAAGTGTTGAAAAGAATTTTACGAACTTTCTCAGCCACAGATCTATCGACATCCACAACATATTCTTTTTTAATTAAAGAGTCTAATATTTTTTTGAGGTTTATTCTCTTCATGAACAGACAGAATACGTTTTCAGATACTGGAATGATTTGTTTCTCACTATTCTCTTTTCTGGCTCTATGAACGATGTCTCTGTCTGTAGCCATGGCAATGATCTTGGAATTGCTGATCTTAGCTCTGCGTAGCATCTGGCTTGTACTACCTACAAAATCAGCCAGATCTTGGACTTCAGGACTAGTTTCTGGATGAGCTAGAATTTCGACTGCTGGATAAGCTGCCCTTATTTTATTTATGTCATCTGGATGAATGGCCATGTGGACGTAGCAGTGTCCAAATGGGGGGATAGAAATGACTTCCTTATTGCTGTTTTTAGCTATGTATAGAGCAAGATTGGAATCGGGTGTAAACAAAACTTTTTCAGCATCTAAACAATTGACTAATTGGAGAGCAGATGAAGATGTCACTATATAATCTGCCAGTGCTTTAACAGAAGCGTATGTGTTAACATAAGCTATCAATGGAGCATCTGCATGCTTCTTTCTATAATTCGCAATTAATTCCGGAGTGACCATGCGGGCAAGAGAGCATGTTGCACCTCTGTCTGGTATCAAAACTACTTTGTCAGGATTGAGAATTTTGCCTGTTCAGCCATGAAATCAACTCCAGCAAACACTATGATCTTGGAATCTACTTCCATGGCTTTGAGAGATAGTTCCAAAGAATCTCCAACGAA
>JASKJN010000002.1 GCA_030153385.1 Archaeoglobaceae archaeon | reverse complement strand
TAGGAATATTTCAGCAGTGTCATGGCAGTTGAGCCCCATTTTCTTAATTCTCCTTGCTTCATAGCCTTCAGATGAGGTTTCGACAATGAAGGCACTTATCCCCTTGTATCCTAACTCTGGACTTGTCTTTGCGAGTACCACGACCCAATTAGCAATGCTCCCATTTGTTATGAAAGTCTTTGTCCCATTTATAACCCATCCACCGTTCTTTTTTGTTGCCCTCGTCTTAATTGCTCCAACGTCGGTTCCACAGTCTGGTTCGGTTATTGCAATCGCAGAAACCGCTTTTCCTTTCGGAATCATTGGGAGATATTTTTCTTTCTGTTCTTCAGTTCCAAAGTACTTAACCATCGGACAGCCGAGGGCAGAGGAAAAAATTGCGGAACCAATACTGCTATCCGCTCTCGTAAATTCCTCCACAATCAGAGCACAACCCAGAACGGACAGATCCGACCCACCATACTCTTCTGGGAGATCCGGAGCAATAAATCCAAGTTTTGCCGCTTTTCTTAGTATATCCCATGGATATTCTCCTCTTTCGTCATATTCTTTTCCGTATGGCTTTATTTCTTTTTCTGAAAACTCTCTTACTGCATTTTTCAAAAGTCTGAGCTCTTCTGGAAGTTCGAACATGATAAAGGATAATTATTGGTGGTATAAGTATATTGCGAATTTTTTGAAGTTATTGAAAAGTTCAGCAGGCGATGCTAAAAGAGAAATGTATAAAGACTACTTTTTTCTTAACTAACAATCGGTGAGGATATGAGGGTTCTGGTTGTAGGAGCGGGAACGATGGGACACGGAATTGCCAGTGTTTGTGCAGCTTCTGGCTATGAAGTAGATTTGGTTGACGTTTCGGAAGACGTTCTAGATTCTGCAAGGATGAAGATCGGATGGAGCTTGAAGAAGCTGGAAGAAAGAGGAGCGATTAAAAGTGCAGCGGAAGCCCTTCAGAGGATAAAAACATCGACAAACCTTGAAGAATGTGCAAAAACTGCAGATTTCGTCATCGAAGCAGTTGTTGAAAAAACAGAGGTGAAAAAAGAGATTTTTAGAAAGCTTGACGATAACTGCAGACCTGAAGTAATTCTTTCAACTAACACCTCTACAATTCCGATCTCCGACATTGCATCCGCAACAAAGAGACCCGAGAAAGTTGTTGGTCTGCACTTCTTCAATCCGCCTGTGCTGATCAGATTCGTGGAAATCGTAAGGGGATCTAAAACGAGCGATGAGGCGTTATTAAAGACAGTAGAATTCGCAAAATCCATAGGGATGGATTATATTGTGGTTGAGAAAGAAGTTCCTGGATTCGTGGTTAACAGGATAAATGTGAGGGTTTTCAATGAGGCTGTGAGGCTTATAGAAGCTGGATACAGGCCTGAGGAGATCGATGCGGTTGTTAGGTACAGAATCGGGATGCCAATGGGCCTTTTAGAGGTTGTCGACTTTAGTGGAGTCGATGTTCTATACAACGTGATAAGAGAACTCGCAAACAGAGGAATGGATGTAGAAGTGCCTGAAACGGTTAAGAGAATGATCGAGGAGAATAGGCTCGGAATGAAAACTGGGAGAGGTTTCTACGAGTATGAAGGCTTTTACAGCAGAGCTAAGATACTTCCAAGGTTTGCTTACAGACTGAATCCACTGAGTTTGATAGCAGTTGGAATAAACGAGGCTTCATGGCTTCTCCGAAATGGTGTGGCTACGAGGGAAAGCATAGACAAGGCAATGGTCCTCGGAATGGGTTATCCAAAGGGTATTCTCGAAATTGCTGACGATTTCGGGCTGGATAACGTTTTAAAAGCTCTTGAAGGGAGGGAGGCGGATCCTTTGCTAAAGCAAATGGTTTCGGAAGGAAAACTTGGAAAAAAGAGTGGAGAGGGATTTTACAAGTGGATTTACGAAAAGAAGGAATTTGGCCCAGTTATATACGAAAAAAGAGATAAATATGCTGTTATTACGATGAACAGACCTGAAAAGCTGAATGCTCTTAATGAGGAGATGTGGAAAGGGCTGAATAGGGCATTTATCGAAGCTGAGAATGATCCGGAGGTTAGAGTTGTTGTTTTAACTGGAAAAGGAAGGGCTTTCTGCGCAGGAGATGACATAGCGGTGATGGGGTCATGGAAAACATTTCTTGACGGAAAGGATTTCTTCACCGGCGTTGCTGTACCATTGCTGAATACGATTGCAAATTACAAGAAACCCTTAATTTCGCTGGTTAACGGTATAGCATTTGGTGGTGGTTTGGAGCTTAATCTGGCTTTTGACATTGTTATTGCGAGTGATGATGCATTATTTGCAGTTCCAGAGGGTTTGATCGGCGCAATCCCTCCCATAGCATCGTCGCTGGGATTGGCAGTTTTGGGCAGGAAGATGATGCGATACTGCTTAACTGGAGATCAGATGGATGCTGAAGAGGCGAAGCAGATTGGAATCGTAGATATTGTTGTCCCGAAGGATCAGCTTGAGGTCACCGGTGTTGAATTTGTTAACAAGATCTTGAGGCTCGCCCCACTCTCCGCAAAAGCAATAAAGGAGACCGCTAGGATCTATAGGGATGTATTTGGGTTCGTGGTTGAGAAGGGATTGCATGAAATAATTGAGTTGATACCAACTGAAGACTTTGCGGAGGGAATGAAAGCCTTTGTGCAAAGGAGAAGACCATCTTGGTCTGGAAGATAATCATCGTAAATTTTTTATTTTAAGAGATTCGGTTTGAATCATGAAAGCGAAGAGGTTTCTGCTTGCAATAGTTGTCTTTTTGGTTGCAATAGCGCTTTATTTTGGCTATGCAATCTTTTTTGCATTTCCAAAGGAGTGGACGGGAAATGGTAACAGCCTAGATTTAAGCAAGCTTGAGCCTGGAGACATAATAGTCTGCCATGGCTGTTCTGGTGCACTGATTAGCCCATTCTTGGACATTGCAGGATACTGGCATCATGCATCGATGTATATTGGAAATGGAAAAATGATTGAGGCTTGGGAAGAAGGGGTAAGAGTTGTTCCTGTGGACATGGTCAGAAATGCAGACTCTGTTGCTGTTTTTCGAGTTAATACTTCTGATGAGATAAAACAAAAGGCTATAGAATGGTCTTTGGGTAAACTGGGCTTGCCTTATGACTTTAAGTGGCTCAGCTATGTTGGTGGAAAGGAAATAGAGGGAGACAGCTATTACTGTAGCGAGCTCATATGGGCGGCTTACCTGACTTCTGGAGGACCGGATTTGGATCAGAATCCAGGTTGGAGCTGGAGATATGGATTTAGCGTAGCTCCTGATGAGCTTGCGAATGATGATGACGTTGAAAAGATCGCGTATTCAGAATAAAAAATTTTTATGGTTTTGAAACAATTGCAACCGTAGCAACGGAATACGGTCCTCCGAGGTTGTGAGCGAATCCGGCTTCAGCATCCTTTACCTGCAAACCTTCAGCTTTTCCTAGAACCTGTTTTGCGAGTTCTGCAATCATTCTCACTCCGCTTGCCCCAATTGGGTGCCCAAAGGACTTCAGGCCACCATCGGGATTTATTGGGAAATCACCATCTATTGCAGTAACCCCATCTCTTATAAGCTTCGCGCCCTCACCCATCTTGCACAGCTGCATATCCTGGTAATTTATTAGCTCTGTAATCGTGAAACAGTCGTGTACTATGCCAAAATCAAGCTGTTTTCTTGGATTTTCAATTCCAGCGATCTTGTAGGCCATTTTTGCAGCTTTTACGGTCGCTGGAAAGCTTAGGAAACTTTCAGAAGGACGATGCCATGGATGCATAGTCTCAACAGCCATGCCGATAGCCTTTATCACTGCATAATCGCATCCGAGCTTTCTCGCAATCTCGGGCCTTGTGAGCACAACTGCTGCAGCCCCATCACTTACCGCACTGCAGTCATATACGCCCAATGGGTATGCGACCATTGGGGCTTTGAGGACCTCTTCAACTGTGACCTCTTTTCTGAAGTGTGCTTTCGGATGTCTTGCACCGTTGTAATGGTTCTTCACAGCTACTAACGCCAGATCTTCTCTATTCCATCCCCACTCCTTGAAAGCTCTGTTTGCAGCCATTGCAAACATTGCTGGAGCGCTTACAACAGGCATTCCTACGCTGAAAATACCCTCTATCGGCGGTAGCCCTCTACTGCCGGCATCCATCAGTTTCTCAACTCCTGCAGCTATAACTATATCGTAAGCCCCGCTTGCAACTGCGAAGCAGGCATTTCGAACGTTATCCATTCCAGTGGCGCAGTAGTTTTCAACTCTGCTTATCGGCTTTCCAAAGAACTTCAAGGAATCGCTGAATACATTTCCGCTTATGCCTGTTGATGGATAGAAAGTTCCGCACCAGACAGCTTCAATATCTTTTAGCTCCAAGTTTGCATCTCTCAAAGCCTCAGTGACTGCTTCTACGAGAAGATCGTCGTGGTCCTTATCCCAGATATGTCCAAACTTGGTTACACCACATCCTATTATCGCAACCTCCATAAAAATCACCTCGCTGGGCGTGCTTTCCAGCCATAATACCTAAAGCCATTCTTCTCGAATAGCAGTCTGAAGGTTCTCTCAACCTCTGCATCGCACTCTGTTCCTTTGAAATCCGTTAAGGTGTCGGTGACTTCAAAAAGCACCCTCCCACCCCTCTCCAAGTCTACTACCGCGACGCAATGTGGATGCGCACCGTCACCAACGTAATTGCCAGGAGAAACGAGGTAGTCAATCGTGAATGTGTAAATTCTGCCCCTTTCACCAAGTTTTACCTCTTCAAAGTCATCTGCTCCGCATTCGACACAGCGTCTACTTATCGGGTAGCTCACAGTCCCGCACTTTTTGCACTTCATTCCGTAGAATCTGATAACGGACTTTTCTTCCCTCCAAAGCTTCGTAATAGGTGGCCTGTCAGGAGCGTCGCGGTTTGCTATAAATCCTTTATTGTAGAGATAATCGCTGTAGCTCATCTCCTTTCTGCTCTCGAGCATTCTCCCTATATTGGTCTGGATGGGCTCGCTGACTTCTATCGCAATCACATCTGCTCCTTCTCCATACCCTCCAAGCAAAATTCTGCCCGTTTTTTCAAGCTGTGATGCTAACAGAAACAGAGGATGTGCAGTACCGAGGATTCCGGTGCGTTTAAAGAAGAACTCTTCAGGTTTTGCTCCAACAGCCTTTACCAAGCCCTCATAACTCTTGGGATCTGGAGCTGATGCAATGATGCGATCGAAGTCCATTGGACTCATTCCAAGCTTTCCAAGTAAGGACATTGCAGAGCGCTGGATGCTTGAGGCGTAGCCAAAAATTGCATCGAGACGCATGTCATAGCTTAGGAACTCATCTTTTAGCATCCAGGATCCGGGTAGAGGTTGGTAGGCGGAATGGTAGCCGATTATCTTCGCAGCCCCATTTTTTTCGACTGCCAGTGCGACCGCTCCATCCCCGTAGAGCTGTTCATATATGCTTCCGGGCTTTGTGGGTATGCTGTCCGCGGAAACTACAAGGACTCTTTCAAATTTACCCGAATCAACAAGCTCATTTGCGGTGATCAGAGCATTTGTAGATGCTCTGAAGCTGTTTGAGAAGTCCATTGTGAATGCATTTTCGAGATCGAGAGCGGAAGCGACGAAACTTGCGGACTGCTTGATCCTGAAGGGAGATGAAGTTGACGCGAACAGCACCGCATCGAAATTGCCCTTGAGCCTTTTAGCTGCTTCAACAGCCATTGTTATGCTGTCCTCATCCCAGTGTGCAACCGATTTTTCTCCACCCATCGAAGGCATACCCGTGTGATTTGCGATCTCTTCCCGTTTAATCTTCCATACGGGGAGATAAACACTACAATCGCTTATCGAGGCCATAGTTGGTGTGTGTTTATTAAAATATTTAAAATTTTTGATTATTTCTTTTGGGCGATTTGATCGAATGTTACAAGCATGAGTAGAAGCGGTAGAGTATAGAGATACCATGGCAAAATTTTTTAAAAGTTTGAATAAGCTTCAGCGAATGCTTGAAAAGATGCTTATTCGGGGAGTTAAATTTGAAGAAAGGAGCATTATTGCAAATGGAGATGTTTTAATAGGGCAGAATTCGAGGGTAGATTACGGGATCTTGGCAAAGAGACTGGTGGTTGGAGAGAGAGTTTTTCTGAGGGGAGATGTCATCGGCGAGGAAGTTCGTGTAGATTCATTTTCAACAATCAATGGAGATCTCGTTTCGAAAGGCGACGCCTATATAGGGGAGTTTGCTGTGATCGAGGGCAAGCTAACGGTTTTTGGTGATCTTGAGATAGGTAGAAATGTCAGGATAAGGAATGGTTTTGAGGCGAGGGGGTTGATAACGATTCAGAATCCTGCTTCGGTGATCTTCTTTCTGCTCCTATATCTGATGCTTCTTTTCAGGATGGGAAGAGTGGAGGAGGTTTTCAAGCTAATAGAGGATGTAGAGCTCGAACCCTCGATCATCCTTCCTGAAAAGTCCTCTGTTGGAGTAGATAGGATTGTGACAACGAAGAATGCGGATATTTTCGATAGCAGAATCCTCGGCACATTGAAGGCAAGGGACATTTACGTAGGGGGAAGCGAGGTTGTTGGAAGCTTGAAAGGAAGAGACATAATTGTGGATCGAAGCCAGATTCATGGCACAGTCGAGGGCAGGGTGGTATATTTGCTAAATTCCAGCATAATTGGGATGCATGTTAAGGGGGATAGAGTTTATATGGAAAAAGGTTGTATTGTAGGAGGAGGAATAATTGCGAGAGATGGAGTCTGGATCAAGGACTCAATAGAGTTAAAAACGGATATCGGTGAGGAGGTTGGAGTGGGACAAGGAGAAATTCAGGAAGATGTTTCCGAATCTTTACCAGGAAGTGGGAGATCGCCTGATTCCGACGGTCATTGACCATCTTGAGGTCTGCAAAACGATTGAGGAGGCAATCGAGGTTATTTCTTTCTTCGAAAAGACTGGGGAGATAAGCAAGGAATATGCTTCATTTTTGAAAAATAACCCTGCAATGCTGAAGAGTATGATAAACAAGAGGAAAAGAGGAGAATACGAGGTAAGGGGTTTATTATGATCGAGATCGGAATTGCCGGAAAGCCAAATGCGGGAAAGTCAACTTTTTTCAAGTCCGCAACGCTTGCGGATGCGGAGATTGCGAATTATCCGTTTACGACGATAAAGCCTAACATAGGCATAGCATATGTCAAGGCGAAATGCGTTTGTGAAGAGCTTGGAGTTGAATGTGGAAAATGCGTAGAAGGCTGGAGGTTCATTCCAGTTAAGCTCATCGATGTCGCTGGCCTTGTTCCCGACGCTCATAAGGGAAGAGGGTTAGGAAATGAGTTCTTGGACGATCTTAGGCAGAGTGAGGCAATCGTGCACGTCGTGGATGCTTCAGGTTCTACAGATGAAAATGGAAACGAGATCGGGATAGGGGAAAGGGATCCCGTTGAGGATGTGGAGTTTCTTTTGAAAGAACTTGACATGTGGATCTTCCAAATTCTTAAAAGAAACTGGGAAAAGATCGTCAGAAAAGCCAAGGCTGAAAAAAAAGATCAACTGCGATTCATTCTTGAGCCACTTTCTGGGCTGGGATTTGAAGAGTGGATGGTCAGAGAGGCTTTTAGAGGCTTTGATGACCTCCAGAGAATCTCAGAAGAAGAATTGAAGCTGATATCCAAGGAGCTCAGAGAGAGGAGATTTAAAATGGTGATCTCCGCGAATAAGGCAGACAAGGCTCCAAAAGACCTGTTGGAAAGGCTTAAAAAGTTCGACAATTTTGTGATTCCAACTTCTGCAAGTTACGAGCTCACTCTGAGAACAGCATCGAAGGCGGGATACATAAAATACCTGCCCGGCGATTCTGATTTTAAGATATTGAAGGAACTTAACGAAAAACAGAAGAAAGCTCTTGAGAAGATAAGGGAATTTCTATTGGAATACGGGAGCACCGGTGTGCAGGAAGTGATAAACAAGCTCGTATTTGATGTCCTTGGATACATCGTAGTGTATCCAGTCGAGGATGAGAAGAAGTTCACGGATTCAAAGGGAAACATTCTGCCTGACGCGTTTCTCGTTAAGAGGGGCACAACTGCAAAGGAATTGGCATACAAGATCCACACTGACATCGGGAAGAATTTTATTTACGGTTTGGATGCGAAAAGGAAAATGAGGGTTGCTGAAGATTACGAGCTAAAGAATGGCGATGTCATAAAAATCGTGTCAAGTGTATGATTGTTATAATTATGGAACTCATCATAAGAATGGCTTTATAATAATCGAAAGATTTATTAACTTTCAAAACTATAATTACCTTAGTGAGAATATGAAGTGTGAAGATTGCAAATATTGGCTTCGGGACTTTTCATTGCCCAATGACATTGGCTACTGCTCCGCAAAGATGGGGATTTCCGCGAAGGATGACGTCTGTGAAATTTTCAGGAGAAAAGAGGAGGAACCGATTGCAGTGAAGGTTCTATATTATTGATTTGAAGGACTGAGTTATTTTTAAAACTCTGCTACTCATTTAGACGCTTAAAAATAGAAATTAAACTTTCTCAAGAATGACTGCCAGACCCTGTCCTCCACCCACGCAGGCGGTTGCAAGCCCGTAGTCCGCGTCTTTTTCACGCATGATCCTTGCACAGGTTCCTATGAGTCTCGCACCGCTTGCAGCTAGAGGATGACCGATTGCTATTGCACCGCCCTTCAGGTTCACTCTCTCTGGCTCGATTTTGAGTTCTCTCATCGCATAAAGCGGAACGATAGCAAACGCTTCGTTGATCTCCCAAACGTCAATGTCGCTAACCTTTAGTCCCGCTTTTTCAAGGGCTTTTCTGCTTGCTGGCACGGGACCCTTGCCCATCACAGATGGATGGACTGCTGCGGGAGCCGCAGCTTTTATCTTTGCTAAAGGCTCAAGACCGAGCTCCTTTGCTTTTTCCTTGCTTGCGAGCATCAGAGCACTTGCTCCAGCGTTCAATGGCGAAGAATTTCCAGCGGTTATTAAACCGCCTGGTCTGAAAGCTGGCGGGAGTTTTTCTACTGCCTCAAGCGTTGTGTCGGGTCTTATTGACTGGTCAACGTCGATTACCTTCTTGCTTCCGTCTGCCTGCGGTGCTTCGATCGGTGTGATCTCTCCCTTGAAATAGCCCTCCTTTACCGCTTTGGCTGCATAGTGATGACTTCTAACGCTCCACTCGTCCATGTCTCTCTTCGTTATCCCATGCGTCTGCTGTACTTCCATTGCAAGCTTTTCTGCAGTGTATCCCATTACAAAGCCGATCTCCATCTCGTATTCCTTGTACTCTGGGCTGAGAAGCTTATCATTTCGGCAAACCCATGGATTATCTGCTCCCATCGGGATTCTTGTCATGTGTTCAAAGCCTCCTGCAATAACGACATCACTTATACCGCTTGCGATTTCAAGATAGCCATACATGGTTGTTGCAAGCGAAGAAGCGCACTGCATGTCAATGAGCGATGCAGAGGTTTCAACAGGATACTTTGCAAGCAGAGAAGCCATCTTTCCGCCATATCCCCAGTTTTCCCAAACTGGAAAAGCACAGCCTATGAGAATTCTGTCCACAACCTTCTTTTCCACGTTCAACTGCTTTGGAAGTCTGTCTAAAACTGTCGCCATCAATTCGTCTCCTCTAATCTGGGAAAATACATCTCTTGCCGGTTCTTTTGGACGGCTTCTTGAGAAAGCGGTTCTTAAATAGCCAACGATATATACCTCTCTCATTTTTTCACCTCAATTGATCCTTTTTTGCATAGTATTAAATTTTTCGAAATATCTACCCGGAATT
Organism: Archaeoglobaceae archaeon; assembly: GCA_030153385.1. GTDB lineage: Archaea > Halobacteriota > Archaeoglobi > Archaeoglobales > Archaeoglobaceae > WYZ-LMO2. Next base: position 47,284 of record JASKJN010000002.1, on the reverse strand, counting down.
CTTTTCTTATCTTATGAAACTTAACGAACAGAAAAGTTTTTCTATTTTTACGAAAAATATCGTTGGTGATATCGTATGGTGAGAAAAATTGAGAAGTTGGCAGTTCTCGGTGCCGGCACAATGGGTCACGGAATCGCTGAAGTGTGTGCAATGGCTGGCTATGAGGTTGTTTTGAGAGACATAAAACAGGAATTCGTGGATCGAGGAATGAAAATGATCAGGGATAGCGTTGAGAAGCTTTACGCTAAGGGAAAGCTCAAAGAAAGCGTTGAAACGGTAATGAGCAGAATTACTCCCACAACCGACCTCGCTACCGCTGTTAAGAATGCGGATCTACTCATAGAAGCGATTCCGGAGATCTTCAATCTTAAATTGGAGACTTTTAAGGAATGCGAGAAGTTTGCAAAGCCAGAGTGCATATTCACAAGCAATACTTCGACGATGAGCATCACGGAGATGTCTAAGGCAACTAATAGGCCTGATAAGTTTGCAGGATTGCACTTCTTCAACCCCCCGGTCTTGATGCAACTTGTTGAGGTGATAAGGGGGGAGAAGACAAGCGAGGAAACGATGAAAACACTTGTTGAATTCGTTAAAAGCATTGGAAAAGTGCCGGTAAGGGTTGAAAAGGACGTTCCGGGATTCATAGCGAACAGAGTTGTTGCGCCAAGAAGTGTTCTGCTCTTCGGAATGCTCGAAAAAGGTGTTGCAACTCCAGAAGAGATAGATGCAACTCTCAGGAAGGCAGGGTATCCAATGGGGGCTTTTGAGCTCCTTGACTATGTGGGTCTTGACGTTCATTACAACGGTCAGAAATACTACTCCGAAACGATCAGCCCCGATTTTACGCCTTCAAAGATCCTCGAGGAGAAAGTAAAGTCTGGACAGCTTGGTGCAAAGACTGGAAAAGGATTTTACGACTGGAGCAAGGGAAGGCCAGAGATCGACCTGAGCAAAGCGGGTAAAATCGATCCGCTCGATCTCGTTCTTGTGGAGATCAATGAAGCGGTAAGGCTGTGGGAAATGGGTGTTGCAACACCGCAAGACATAGACACCGCTTTAAAGCTTGGTTACAACAGAGCAAAAGGTCCTTTTGAGATTCTGAAAGAACTTGATATTGGCTATGTGGTTAAAAGACTCGAAGAGCTTTCGAAGACTTACGGGAAGAAGATTTTCATGCCTGCAGAGTCTTTAAAGACTGGAAAGGTTAGAGAAGCATTTTATTAATTTTTTGATTTTGCTTGCAAGGAAACTTTTTTAATTCTAAAAACTTCTTTTCTCAATGGTCTTAAGACTTGATAAAGAATTCTACCTGCTAAAGCCGGGAAAGGTCTTGTTCGGCGAAAGCGGGGAAATAATCTATGCTTCCTCATCAGTAAGCCTGATACTCGGGGATCCCATAGTTTTGGTGGACAGTGGGCTTCCAAGCGATCATGAAGCAATTATTCAGGCTTTGCGAGAGCTCGGACTTAAGCCTTCAGATATCGACGTTGTTATCAACACACACCTTCATCCAGACCACTGCGGTGGAAATGACCTTTTCAAAGCCAAGATCTACGCCCATCCGCTCGAGATCCAGAGGACTGGAGCGCAGTATCTTCCATGTCCTGAAAGAATTTCAGATGTAAGGATCATCGAAACTCCGGGGCATGTTGATGGGCATATATCAGTCTACTTTAAAGGCATAGTTGTTGCGGGTGACGCAATTCCAACGAGAAACAACTATGAGAAGATGGTGATCCCGAGACTGCACACGGATGCAAATAAGGCAATGGAGAGCATGCAGAAAATAATAAAAATAGCGAAGATAATTATTCCAGGACACGATGAGCCGATAGAAGTACTAAAGTAGCGTAGCAACAGCTATGGCTCTTGCAAAACCCTCCGGGCTCTGATTTCTGCTTGTATCGACAATCTTGTATGGCAGTCCGAAGTAGACCGCCCCGTATTCCTTCCCACCACCAAGATAGCAGAGAGTTCTGAAAATAAGGTTACCTGAAATGCCATCTGGAGCTATCACGATTCCCTTTTCCACCGCATCCTCAACTCTTATCTCTAAGTTTTCACCACCAGAAAGCTTTGCAACGAGCTCAGCTTCCGCTAAGGAGCGATCCACTAATTCATATCTGCCTACGTCTCCGTATCTCCCACCTGCAAGCACCGCAATTTTTTTCGGAATTTCGAGGAGTTCTGCTAATTGCTTCGAGTATTCGATCAGCTTCAGCTTCTCAACAACATTTTTCCCCTCATCTACACCGACAGGGGAGAGCAAGAAAAGGGTTCCGTTCGCGGTCTCGAAGATTCCCACTCTCAAGGGGGAGTATTTCCTTCTAATAGCTTCGAGCAGTTTCGATACCCTTGCAGTTCCCCTGACAGCAGCGTCCACTTCGCCATTCTCCAAAAGCTTTAAAAGCTCCTTCTCGGTGTTTTCACCCTCGTCAACCACAACCACGTCAGCGAAGTCTGCAAGTTCAACAGCCCTCCTTATTCTCTCTTCACTCGTCTCATCAACTCTAAAAAGCCCTATCGCTACCTTTCTTCTCTTCACTTTTCTCCTTATCTTTTCATGAAGGTACATATCTACTTTTGCAGAGCTTCTGCGATCTTCTTAGCCAGGTTCTTACAGCTGTTCAGCCCCACTTCGTCTCTTTTTACAGCCTCCAATTCCTTCATGGAACCGACAAGCATTCCGCCAAATCTCATTGGAACGATCTTCATTTCATGCGTAAGCATCCAATTAATTATCTGCTCGCAAACAATTTCCTGCCCCCCATTCCTTGCCTGTCCTACTGCAATCGCTCCCCCAACCTTTCCCTTCAGCTTCCCCCTTATCATAAGACTTCTGTCAAATAAAGCCTTGATCTGTGCGGATACGCCAACGTAGTAGACGGGGGAAGCGACGATTATCGCATCTGCCAATTGCATTTTCTCGAAAATTTCTCTCGCAGAATCCTTTATTGGGCACTCCTTCCCTTCCAAGCACTTTCCACAGTGATTGCAGAACTTTACCTCTTTTTCGGAAAGCAAAACTGCTTCAGTTTCGAAACCCATTGTTTTCAGCTCATTTAAAGTAAAATTCAGGGCGTATTCGGTGTTTGCACCCTTTCTTGGCGAACCACAAATTCCTAGCACTTTCATAACCAAAACCATACAACACTGTATATATCCTTTGCTCTAAGGTATTTCATTGGAATTCTGGAATTCAATTTTCGAAAAATAGATCAAGAGCAGCAAGCTTTATCAATTCAGGGCAGAAAAGGGGAACATGAAAAAAAGCTTAGATGACCTTATAGAAGAGCTCCGGAAAATTCACTCGGAATTCAAAGTGATCTCAACGGAAACCATTGTTGTCTCAGAATGGGTGAGATGGAAGTGCATGTTTGGATGCAAGGCTTTTGGAAAGCATTTGAACTGCCCGCCATTTGTTCCTCCTGTTGAAGAGACAAGAAAACTGCTTAAGTGCTATAACAAAGCCATTATTTTTAGATTCGAAGCAAAGCCTGACTACTCACAGCCACCAGAGCACATCCATCACTTTCTCATGAAAACGCTACGGGATTTCTATGACAAAATGTTCGAAATAGAGCGCATAGCATATCTTTTTGGCTATTACAAGGCCTTTGCTCTCTACGCACTTCCTTGCCCGTACTGCGATCCATGCGTGGCAGAGATGAAGGAGATCATTGACTATGACCCGAAGCGATACTGCAAGTTCTCGCACAAAGTTAGGCCAGCTATGGAAGCTGTGGGAATCGACGTTTTTGAAACTGTGAGAAATGCTGGCTATGCTTTAGAAGTTCTGACTTCTCCAACTGAGAATATCCTGTTCTACGGACTGTTACTGCTTGAGTAGGGTGGTCGATTGGACGAGCATGTGATGGAACTGCTCGGAAAGTCAAGAGCGGTGGTGAAGGAGGGCAGAATTGTGGATGTTTCCGAGCCAAAAGTTAGCTATTGTCCGCTATTCAAAAAACTACACGGAATTGAGAGGATAACTAAGGAAGAGGTTATAAAAAATCTAAGCTACAGGATCGAGAGTTTCGGATTGTTCACGGCGAAGAGAAAAATCCTGGAAGAAAAGGTTTTTGCAACATTCGGAGCTTCAGAGATCTTTTTCAGCTGTCTCAAAAGTGGTTTCCTCGATGCGGTTGTGATCGCAGCGGACTGCGCTGGCACTGTTGTGACCTCCAATCCAAACCTTGTTCAGGGGCTTGGTGGCAGAATTTCGGGACTTGTGAAAACCTCACCGGTTCCGGAAGTTATCGAGAAGATCGAGGAAGAAGGCGGGTTCGTTGTTAGCAAAAATGCGGAGATTAATCAGGTTAAAGGGGTGCTTTTTGCAGTCGAGAAAGGTTTTAAAAAAATCGGAGTCACATTAACGACGCCAGAAGAAGCGAAAGCTTGCAGAGAGATCGAAAAAGATAAAGCGGTAAGAATTCTGAAATTTGCTGTACACACTACAGGTGTTGATTGGAGTTTGGAAGAAGCTTTATATTTTGATTTAATCACTCTATGTGCCTCAAAAAGTTTGCGGGAAAGACTAAAGGGCGTTTTGAAAGCTCAGGCTGGTGAAGCAATCCCAATTGTCGCAACATCTGACTTTGGAAAACTCGCTCTACTTGAGAGGGCTAAGGATCTGGATGGAATTCTTATAATCTCAAAACCACTTCCATATCTTGGTGAGAATCAACCCAGGCCACTGGTGTAGGTGGTGGTATGATCGTCGAAGTCCGCAACCTCGTCAAGAACTATACGCTCAGCAGTGGAAAAACGCTGAAAGCTCTTGAAATAGATCATCTTGAGGTTAGAAGAGGAGAATTAGTTGGATTACTCGGAAAAAGCGGAAGCGGAAAGACAACTTTGCTGAGAATTCTGAGGGGGGCGGAAAGGTTCGATGGAGGCGAGGTTGTAATTGATGGACTTCGACTTACACCCGAATCTTCCAAAAGTGACTTCAGAAATGTAATGGAGAAAACGGCGATCCACCTTCAGCGTTCCTTTGGACTCTGGAGTGAGAAAGTTGTAGAGAATGTGATCAGGGCCTTGGCTTACCGAAGGCTAGGCGAGGAAGTATTGCCTGATTGGGATGAAGTTTTATACGAGGAACTTCGCGAGGATGCGATGAAACTTCTTGAAATAGTCGATCTGAAACACAAGGCTGAGTGCTGGGCTGAAATACTAAGTGGTGGGGAAAAGCAACGGCTAATACTTGCAAGACAGCTTGCAAAAAAACCTTCAATTTTGCTACTGGACGAATTCGGAACAATGACATGTCCCGAGACAAGAAAAAAGGCGATAGAAACGATTAAGAGAATTAACAGAGAGCTTGGGATGACTGTTCTTTTCTGCTCGCATATGCCAGAAATTCACAGGGAGCTTGCGAGCAGAGTCGTGCTTATGGAGAAGGGAAAAGTTGTGGATGAAGGTGATGCGGAGGAGATGGTTTCGAAGTTCCTTAAAGAACTCGAACCGCCGTTGATGAAAAAGAAGAGAATAGGCGGAGAAGTGATAAGGCTCGAAAACGTCAGGAAGAGATATTACGTAGTCCCAGGTGGTCAGACGCTGGATCTTAAGAATGTCTCATTCTCAATCAGAAGGGGAGAGATCGTTGGTTTCATAGGGAGAAGTGGAAGTGGGAAAACTGTTCTCACAAGGTTGATCAGCGGTCTTGAACTGCCAGACGAGGGCAGGGTAATGTTAAGACCCGAGAGAAAATGGGTGGATTTTAACAAGTTTGGAAAGAGGAGCGTTGAGGTCAGAAGAAAGATCGGGATTCTTCACCAAGAATTCGCTTTGCCATTCTGGGCAAAGGTAAGCGAGCTCGTATCTTACAAGATAAGGATAAAGAGGGAGAGTGCGGTTGAGGAAGCTATGAAAAAGGCAGAACAGCTTGGAATCAGCGAAAGTCTTTTCGACGCAATTTATAGACTCACCGATCTTCCAAGGGAAGAAGCAGAGGTCAGACTGAGAAGATTGGGACTGCCTTATGGGATAATAAAGGAGCTATTTCCTGATAGCTCAGAAGATCTGAGCAGGATATATCCAGTGCTTGAAAGATTGAATCTGCCAGCGGAGATTCTCGAGCGCCAAGCCCACGAGCTTTCCGGTGGTGAAGCGGTAAGGCTTGGAATTGCTTTAGCTTCCATAACAAAGCCAAAAATTCTGATCCTTGACGAGCCATTTGGTGACATTGATCCCGTGACTTTGAGAAAGGTCGCAAACTTCCTGAAGGAAATTAACCTCAGGGACAGAACAACGATGATCGTTGTGAGCCACCAGCATGATCTTGTAAAGGAAATTGCGGACAGAATATTTGTTGTGGAAGACGGTAAGGTTCAGGAAGTGAAATAGCGGGATTGCAATTTTATTCTTTCAGCAAGCACACAATGACCAAACCTCAAACCGCCTATGGGATTTTTTGGATTTCCGAGAGCATTCATGCATCTTGCCATCACCGCCGCCCCCCTTGCTAAGCCATCATCAACGAAAACTATGTTCTTTTCTGGCTTTTTATAAAGGCCAAGGTCCTTAAGTTCTTTAAGAAAAAGCCAGGGTTTCTTTCCAGTTATTCCCGCTCTCCCTGTGACTCCGATCGCCATTTTATCCGTGAATAATCCCTCCGCACTTATTGTTTCTACAACTCTTCTGAATATTTTTGCCATCAAAACATCGATAGTTGCAAGCAGAAGCTTTACATCTTTTATTTCAGCTCCTATTTTTTCGAGCTCCTCAAATTTGCTTCCGTTTTCCCCAACATCGCATCCAACAAGCAATATTCCAGCATCTTTCGCAGCTTTCGCATTCACCGGAATCTTGCCAAATCTTCTGCTGTTTGAGGGAACCCTTTCAACCCTTATATACCTTAAAATTTCTTCGGCAAACTCAACCGCCTCCTCTCCAATATTATAGTCTCCAGCGGACTTTAAATCGATTGCTGCGGATTCTCTGTTTCCGAGGTAGCCTCTTGTCAATACATCCGCTATTGCTCCGCCAAGTCCACAGAAGTTTCCGACAGTTCTTGCATAAGGAAGATCGTCGTTCGTTATCCTTCCTTTGAAAGTTGTGCCAAAATCCATTGAAATGCATGGATTTCTGAAGTCAACGTCAGTCCACTTAGCCCCCTCTTTTATTCCCGCAGTAGATAATTCTCCTTCCATCTCATTTGCAACGATCTCCGCTCCTGTTGATCCTCTTGGTGGAAGCATACCTGCCACTGAGCCATCAAAGAAGACTCTGTCGAGGAGACTGAACTTCCTTAACTTCTCTGGAAGATTTTCCTTCGTAACTGCTGGAACCATTCTGCTAGGAGGAACTCCGGCAATGAGTGTTCCATCAGCCAAAGCTTGAATGAAAGTTCCTATATCTTCTGGATTTTCAAAGTGCGCGACTACACCAGTTGATCGCACAACGAAGTCAATTTGTGAAACGCTTATTCCAGCATTGTTGCAGGACTCTTTTATACATTCACTGACAATCTCCGCAACAGACTGTCTTGTCAGAGGGACACCAAAAATTGTTTCTCCGAATATCTCTTCACCAATCCTCGGTTTTCGCACACTTCGGGTAAGCTTCACGACCTTATTCACAAGGTACGTCTTTCCTGTTGCAAGATCTGTTCCAGTTAGAATGCATTTCGTCGTAGTGTTTCCAACTTCAACGGATGCAACGATGAAAAGTGTAACTCCTCCTGCTTCCATCGAAGCCCCATCTGCTTTTCTGTGCAATGAAATGAATTCGCTTCTCGCAATTCGTGGTTTGGAAGAAAAAAGAGATAATCTAACCATGGAAGTATGTGCTTCCTACCGCTCTTTCCTTTCCGGGAATTCCGCATGCGTCCGCTCTGCACTGCCTGCAAAGCCTGAAAATCCTCAAATGCTTTGATGCCTTCTCTCTTGCTTCTTCAAGCTCTTCACAGGTGGGCTTTCTCAAATCTTTAAATCTGTGGAGCGGGATGAGGGGAATTATGTTCATTATAAATGCTCCTCTTTTCTTGGCTTCAAATGCTATCTTCTCAATCTCTCCCTCATTTAAACCCGGAATTAGCACCGTATTTATCTTAACCGCCATTCCTTTTTCAGCAGAGACTTTCACACCTTCAAGCTGTTTCTCTATCAGCAGTTTTGCTCCATCGATACCATCCAGCCTTTCTCCGTTGTATTCAACCCACTCGTAGATCTTTGCTCCTATTTCTGGGTTAAGGGCATTGATCGTAACGGTTACAGTCTTTACATTAATTCTGTCTAGCTCCTCAATTTTATCAGCCAAAAGAAGCCCATTTGTAGCTATGCAGAGTATTAGCTCGGGATATTTCTCGTGAACGAGCTTCAGAGTTTTGAAAGATTCCTCATTTGCAAGAACCTCTCCCGGGCCAGCAATTCCAACAACTTTCAGCGGATAATTCTTTCTCGCTTCTTCAACTCTTTTCAAAGCATCCTCAGCATTCACAATGCATGCAGATACGCCGGGGCGGTATTCGCATTTGTCTATCTTTCTCGTACAGTAACCGCACTGAATATTGCATCTTGGGGCAACGGGAAGATGAATCCTCGCGAATTTAAAATGAGCATCGTGACTGTAGCATGGATGGGCTGATGTAAGATGGGCGAATTTGCTCCCTACTTTTCCCCAAGTTTCTTCTTTCATTTTCAAACCTCTTTTGCCTTCAGTGCCTTGTATGCCTTCTTATCTCTTGCACTTGGAATTGCATTTTGCGAGAAGTATTTCACATAATCAACGACATCGCCAAAGAACTTGTATGGAAATCCGATCAGAGCCTCATCGTCGCCTATATCGGTAGCCATTCTGCAGCCAAAGCAACCGAGGCTGATATTTACTGTCTGTCTCTTGTGTGGTATTGCTGTGCAGTCCAAACATGTTGCCCTCATTACTGCAGAGCTCAGGTCAACTCTCTCTCCTTTATTCACATTTACACATGCTAGGAGAATCCACATCAGCTTCTCTGGCTGATCTTCAACCACCACAACATCCGGTTCCATAATTGCGGTCTCGAGAGGGAAGAGATAGAGATCCCCAATCTCCCCAGGTTTAAAGGATTCGACTTCTGCGTATATCCTGCTCCCAACAGAAGGATCCTTGGCTATCCCGATCTTTAAAGTATGTTCACCCGTCTTAAATCCTTCGGGAAGTTCTTTGAAACCAAATACAGCTGCAGAAGCTGCACAGCCGATTTCTTCCTTTCCAAGAATCACATGATCCCCCCTTCTTGCACGCATCAATGCCTGACAGTATCGATAGCCCTTCAGTCTTTTTGCATCTATTTCAAGACGCTTTGGAGATAGCTTCACACCAACAGGGTAGCTTCTAAGTCCCAGAATTTCCCTGAGCTCCTTAGCTTTTTCTCTCAGTTCAGAAACTTCCATAGAGATCACCAAAAATTAAAATTAAGCACATCGAATATCATCTCCCTTGTATTCTCCCTTCACAGCCAAATTATTGACGATCTCCACCAAATCGACCACCTTAATCTGTACGCCCTGCTCATCCGCCATCTGCTTCAGATGATACTTGCAGAACGGACAGCAAGAAATGAGGTATTCCGCTCCGGTTTCCTTCGCCTCCAGAATTCTGTTCTTTCCAATAGCACCAGCAAGGTCCTTGAATTGGGACTTGACTCCTCCACCTGAACCGCAACAGAAAGATTCCCCCCTATTTCTATCCATCTCCACCAACTCTGCACCAATTGCCTTTATCACCTCTCTTGGTTCCTCGTATACCTTCGTGTGTCTTCCCAAGTGGCATGGATCGTGGTAGGTAACCTTCGCAGAGAACTTCTGTGGAGAGAGTTTTCCCTCTTTTATGAGCTTGTTCACAAGCTGAGAAGTGTGAAGGACTTCAAAGTTCCACTCCAGGCCAAGTTCCTTTGCAATCTTTGGATAGTCTATGAGTATCGTCCTGTAACAGCCCGCACAACTCGAAACTATTGTCTTAACTCCTCTCTTCTTCCACTCCTCGTAATTCTTCCTGAAGAGTCCGTAAGCAACATCTCTCTGTCCAGTCCTCAGGAAAGGAGAACCACAGCAGTATTCGTTCTTTCCAGCGTATGCAAACTTCAGTCCAACCTTGTTGAACAAATCAACGGTGTTTTTTGCGAGTTCCACTGCCCTGAAGCTTGCAGTGCAGCCTGCAAAATACATTATCTCCGCATTTTCCTCATATTTGTAGCCCTTGATCCAGTCCTCCCTTTTCTCTTTTGGTTCGCCGTAAGGATTATCTGTCTGTAATGCAAGCTCTCTCAGCTTTTTATGAACAGGCAAAGGGGCTAAACCTTCCTTAACCATTTCTGCTCTTGCCATCTCCCAGAGATCAACAAGATGCAACGCTGTCTGACACTGCTCTTCACATGCACCGCAGGTTGTGCACTTGTAAAAATCCTCCACTAGCTGAGGTTCAAGCTTTATCTTCTTGTTCTTCAGCCCTTTAAGCATGTAAACTCTTCCCCTGGGCGATACACTTTCCCATTTTATCGACTGGAATGCGGGGCAGACTCTGCAGTAGAAGCACTGAGCGCAGGCATGTATCATGTCCTCTAACTCTTTTTCAAATTTCATGGTATCACCTTCTGGAGAATCCCCATTGCAAGCGGAAACACTCCAACGGGAAACACCTTTCCAGGATTTAGCTGTCCTTTCGGATCCACATTTCTCTTATACTCCCTTAGCTCTGAATAATCGCCACCGAAAAGCAGCTTAGCTTCAGAGCTCAGATAAAAGCCCGTGGAATACGGAACACCTCTCATGCTCTTAGCGAGCTTCAAAGCTCTGATGCTGTTGAACCAGGTGAAAGCATAGCTGAAGAATTTCCTCTCATCCGATGGAATGAAGCTAAGAACCGCGCCCTTCCTCCCCTTGGAATACCATATCTCGCTACCATGTGGCTTCTTTATCATCTTGTTTAGTTTATTCAAATAGGCAGGAATCGACTCTGCGGGTAGGACATTTTCAGCTGCCACCAAACCGGGGCCAAGTCTTCTGACTCTCATTGGGTAAAATCTCGTCTCCCAGATCTCTTCACCGAGACTTTCATCTCCATCCAGTTTTTCAGTAGTTGCAACCATCAATGTGTCTTTCTCTGGCAATTCGGTTCCAAAAGCTTCATTTTTCAGCTTCACATAGTTACTGTCAAGGAAAAGCCCTGCATAGTGATCTCCGGCGAAAACGATTTTATTTGCCTCTTTTGCAGAGACGTGGAATCCATAGTATTTCATTTCTTCCATTTCCTTCACTTTGACCCATGCTTTAGTTATGACTCCTGTTATGCCCTCCATCCCAATGTAATATTTCAAATCCTTTCCTTCGACTTCTTTAACACCGCTGAAGTCCGCAACTCTGAGCTTTTCAACATTTTCCGCAATTCCTCCATATTTCAGGCTTCCAACTCCGTAACCATTCTGGGCTATCCATCCAGCGACCGTTGAAGAGGGTGCACTCGTGGGATAGACTCTAAGTGTAAGGCCTTTTTTGTTCAGCTTTTTTTCTACTTCCCACCAGACCGCTCCAGGAGAACATTCGATTAACCGCTTCTCCTCGTCGATCTCGAAATCGTCCATCCGTGTAAAATCGATCATAATAGTTTTTCGTCTCGATAGGCGTAGTAGGGCTATATCTTTGACGGGCAGAACCCCCCCATAACCAGAAGTTCCAGCACCTCTCGGGACTACAGTTGCCCCCTCTTCCTTTGCTATTCTGAGAACCTCTAATACTTCTCTTTCGTTTCTTGGCTGGTAGATCACATCGACTTGTTTTAAAAGCAGGTTTATCACGGGTGCGTTAGAGATATCTCTTGTGTACAAATATCTATGGACAGCCCAGTCTGATTTGGGGATTTCTTTAACCTCAGCCACGTTATCACCTCAAAAAATTAATTAAAGGCTTGTTTAAAAAAGTAACTCTACCTGAAAAATTCCTTCGAATTCTCAACTGCTTCCTTCCCCCTTTCTACAAGTATTTCTGCTATTCTGTCATCGTAGCCGATTGTTCGTGCATATAGTATCTTTACTTCCACTCCATCGAACTCCACAACTCCTTCTCTCTGGCCATTCTTAAGACCGAGTTCTTTTGGTATGTCTTCTGTAGTATGCACTCCCTCGGAAAGAAATACGGGAATTGCTATGACCTTCCTGTAGCCCTTTCTAACGATATCGGTCATAGCGTCCCGTATAGTTGGCTTGTTTACGTTCATGAACGCATAGAAGACTTCAGCGAAAATCTTTCTGCTTTTCACACTCTCTGCAAGTCTTTCAATCATTTTCTTCTGAATATCGAGTTTGCTTCCGTGTCCAATGAGCAACGCTACCGCATCCTTCATTTCTGCACCTTTAGACGAGCCTCTTTATTGGATGGGTCTCACATTTTACGGTTACTCCAAGTTCTGACACAGCCTCAGAAACGATTATGCTAACCATGGCGGTGCTTGGGAAGATCAATGGAGCATTTTCTATTGGTCCGTAGAGCAGGAAGTCCGCTCCGAGCATTTGCATTATCAGATTGGAGCCTATGTCTGCAGGCGGAAAGACTTCCTTCCTTTCTTTCTTCAGCTTTTTAATCCATGGCCATGCGGATGGAATGTTGTGCGGTGCTCCCCCTGCTGGTAGACCAAGCTTAGCTTTCACAGCCATTACCGATTTGAAGGTTGCTCCCGCTCCCGCTCCGAGGGGAGTTGCTGCTACGTCAATCAGGATTCTCTTTATACCACATTCAGAAGCGATGTCAAGAAGTCCCTTGCTCAATCCCGCTCCACCTTTCTGCAGGATTTCAAGCCTGCCCTTAACTGTGTTGTCTGTTAGATTGAAAGCTAGGACTATTGCTGAGTCCATCTTGCTTGCCTTAAGTGCCTCAACCTCCTGAGGTGTGAGGCTGGGATTGATCGAGTTGTAGATCGCCCTGTCATGGACTCCGATCTCATCTGCGAATTTTGCGCCTGCAATTCTAACCTGAGGATCGGTTGAGTCGATGAGGAAGGGAGCGTCAGAGATGTTTGCAAACCACTCTATGTATTTCTGCATCGCTTCGCTTGATTCTCCAACTATCTGAAGCATGCACGGAATCCCAGTGAGATCCGAGAATTCCTGCTGCATTTTCCAGAGCTCTTCAGCTTTGTCCTTGTCAAAAATCCCCTTGTGGTCGTCGCTTACGATCTTATGTCCCTTGTAGAATATCGTTCCTGCAAGCACTGGCGGATATTCGCCAGGCTGACCGCCAACCTTTATCTTTCCAAATTCAAACACCATCTGTTCCTTCTCGAATTTGAACATATTCTCACCCCCATGGAGCCTTAAGCAAAAGGTAAATAACCACCATAATCAGGGCAAAAACAAGCCCGTAAAGTATTCCGATATCTCTGCCGACTTTTTTGCCTACTTGCTGTGCAACCTCTGCCTGGAAGAACTCCACTTTCTCTTCAATCTTCTTTATTCTTTCCAGTAGGGCCAAGTATTCTGAGGTGTCGACATAAGCTCTTGGAATTTCCTTCTCTTTTTTATCCATCAGATCACCCCACCCAGAGCAATGGGATCAGAACCAATAGCAGTGCGAAAATTAGCCCCAGAACAAAGCCTGTCAGACCAGCCATGTTCACTCCCGATTCGAGTTTTTGTGTTCTTGCAATAAGCTGTGCGCTATACTCGGTTCTCCCAACGATCTCGCCTATTTTCACAGCTTTTGGTTTCATTATTTTCGGAAATCCGCTCATAATCCCGCCCTCCACATCAAAATTCCAAGAACAAACATTGCCAAGGTTAGCCCAATCCAGAATCCTTGGAATCTTCCCGCATACACTCCAGCGGAGAACTTGTTCAGCAAAGCAACTTCTTTCACTTTAAGCTCGAGATCTCTGACCCAAGATTCTATGTTTGCGATCTCTCCGGGGATGGGAAACATCTCGCCTTCCGCAATTTCTTCTTTGCCCTCCTCCTTTATCTCCACGATCATCGGTGGTTCTGGAAATGCTCCGGGATCCTTTGAGATACACTCTTTTACCTTTGCTGTTATCGCAGACAGATCTTCGACTCCTATCATCTCAACGATCTCAACTTGCTTTCTGAACCTCTCTATGGCCTCTGCTGGGAGATTCTGAACATATGGGATTGCACCTCTGGCACCCACTATCCTGTTGTTCTTCACACCATTCTTGTGCAGGTTTACTATCGCATCTCCAGTCAAATGTCCGGTGACTTCAGCCCCGCACAGGATCAGGAATCTTATATTCGGATTTGCGATTATATTTGCGACCATTTTTTCAATTCCTATATTCTCTGTCTTGCATATCCCTGCCATTCCCGCTCCAGCTTCGATTATCTTTTTCTCGTCAAGATGGCTTCCAAGAGTCGCTACAACAACACAGCTTTTCGGATCGCCAACCAAGTATTCTCCCTTAATCTTCGGCCATCCGGGAGCAGGTTCTACCTTGTTCACCATATCACATCACCCATGCAATTAAGAAGGCTATGATCAGCCCAACAACAAGTCCGTAGAAGATTCCCGTTGTCATTCCCGCGTAGTAAAGGCTCTTGTTTCTTCCCTGATATGAAGCTCTAAAGTTCTTGAGCGGATCGAGTGAGTTTACAAGATCATCTGCAATTTCCTCAAGCTTCTTCACCGCTTCCTCAATGTCTGAGAGTGGATAGAAGATCAGGTCTTCTCTCTCTTCACCAATAACTCCTTTAACTGCATCCAGCACTAAACCTGGTTCAGAAGAAACTTTTGCGAACGTCATTTGTGCTCAACCTCCGGTATGAGCCCAGTATTCATAACAATTCCCTCCTCAAAAGACGTTCTAACGAACATGCTGTAAGTTACGAACCATGCAAGTGCGCCAAAAAGCAGTGTCAGCATTCCCGGGAGTCCTATGAAATACAGAGATGCTATCCCAGCTAAAATCACCTGAGCACTTCCTGTTGCCAAAGATAGCTTTAGTGTCCTCCCCTGTCTCTCGTCCGCGCCAAGACAAGCGTTGTATGGATGCAATATACTAAGAGCTCCGATTATGAATACTAAAAGCACAATCCCCGTCTCAGATAAGCTCTTCAGATGAAGCAGATCGAATGAACCCGTTATCGTTGTTACGTGGGCAAGAATTAGCAGCGATCCAGCACCGCATATCTCGGTCATGGAGCGAACCATCACAGGAATGTTCATCTTCAGAATATATCTCGCGGACAGACCTATGAGCAATCCCGTGAGCAGTGCGAAGATCAGCGCAAGAACCGGTGCAAGTAAAACGGTTTTGCTTGCAAAGTAAATACCTACCACAACTGCAGCAACTGCAGCTCCAAGAGCAACCATTCCTACTGAGGGAACACCGGTACCTATGCCGTATTTTGCCACTGTTCTGACTCCATTTGCCCCCCAGAGCGTTGCAAATATGATCGCTATTCCACCGAGGAAAGCGAAGAGGCTGTTAGTCGATGCCAAATATATCCCTATCAGCGGAACAACAATGCCAAGAGCCATAATAAGGTTGTTCGAGATCTTCTTCTCCTCAACAGCTTCAGCCTTCGCATTACAAGAAGAGACCGTCACAGTGCAACACCTCCACTAGTGGCAAAGACCAATATGATTGCGATGAAGCCCGAAACGATCAGGCTCGAAACTATAGCCCTCGGCAACCTCTTGAACTTGGGATCATGGAATCCCTCGATAGTTCCAGCAATGTTGTAGGCTGCGAGAACAGCATTTGCGAGGAAGAAACCTATCGCAATGAAAGCAGAGATTGCTGAAGATATGCCAAGTTCATTTAGCAGAACATAAGTCAATGCACCTCCAACGCCACCCAGGAATGCTCCAATTATCCCACTGACATAGGAAACTGTCGGAATTCCATGGCCTTCTGTGCCTGGAGACACATAGATGTCCTGTCTGTACTTTGTTATCGGGTCGAACTTTACCTTGGCTGAAACCGGGGGAACCCCCACACCAAAGATGTATACCACGTTTCCTACAAGCATTGTAATTCCGAGCATGAGCATGCTTCCAACCGCACCGCTAAGCAGAACATAGCTTATCGGAACATTCGCAAAGTGGTACATGTATCCCGCGCTAACCAGCCCAGTTAGCCCAGCGCCAGTTGCGAGCTGAACTGTACCAGTTCCAACACCGGTGGCCATCGCCATCGCTGCAGGAGCTCCGCCTACCGGGATTAGATGAACTCCGATAACGATCAGAATGCCCGCAATGATTAGACCAAGAATTATAGTTATCGGGTCCATTTCAAGCACCTCCTTCAAGCATTGCAAGCTTCTCGGGATAAGGCCCGTAATTCTTTCTTGCCCAGACTTCGAGGAGCCAGTTAGCAACGATCAAAAGCGCAACGATCACAAAACCTACGACGATCGCCATGAACTGATCGAAAACGAGAGTCCTCCAGTTGTCAAGGAAGACTATCAGGCCAAAGGTTATTCCAGTTGCAGGTCCTCCGAATTTGGCGCAGAACCATGCGTTGTCTATACTGCTTCTCGTCCCTATTTCTGCCTTAGTCACGATTTTGCCCGATAACGCAGCGTTTAAACCAGCGCCGAAGGGTTTGTTCTGATATTCTCTTTCAGAACCATAATGCACATCTCCAGTTGACGAACCGATTGCTCCCACTGTTATTCCCCAGATGAATGCGAGCATTACGAACGGGAATGGATGCTCAAAGTAATGCCAGAGGATGTAAGAAAGTCCGAGAATGCAGAAAGTGGCAACAAAGCCATGAGCCATGATCGGTGGGAGATGGTTGTAAATCACGTCCAGGTATATCGGCTGTCCGTATCTCCTTTGACTTGCAAGCCTTCCAATATAAGCGGTGCTTGCGTAGATCCCGTGGAAAATCGATGCGACGAATGCTCCAATTGCGAATGCTGCGATTATGTTGAAGTTTACGTTCATCAGAATCCAAGCCACGGTTGCAGCGATGCTCGAATAGAATGCATAAGCGGGTGGCTCTCCTGAAATTGCCTTGTTGAAGATTCTGTGTAGAACTCCGACCTGCGGTGCTAACTGAACCTGAGAATTCGGATTGCTCTGGGAACCAATATCACTTTCGAGGTCTTCTGCTGCTCCAGCAATGGTGGCTGCTGCACCCATTAGTGCAACGAGCCCCAATCCAGTGTTCACATCTATCATTTTCTATCCCCTCCAACTTCTCCTTTTCTGGCCATATTCTAAATTTATCTGCCGTCTCAAGTTAGTTTGCTTATATAACTCTTTTTCTTTTTTCCAGTTTTTTTAGGAAAAATACCAAGTTATATAAATATATTGATTATATTGATCGATCTTTACCAAACTCCAGCAACTCTCACCAGCGTCTGTCCCTCGATGACAGAAGGTAAAACGTTGCAGATATCTCCGAGTCTGAAGTCAAGGATGCGAACATCCTTTATTCTTTCACCAAACTTTTCATAAGGAAGTTTAACTCTTACCCCGTCAAGCTTAACAGTTATGGGTGCAGGCGATGGGCTTTCTTCGATTTCCGGAATCTGGTTCTCGATCTCGCTCTTTATGTAATAAGGTGGAACGTCAAATCGTTCAAAGATCTTTCTTTTTTTCTCTACCTGTTTCTCAACAGCCTTTGCTACCTTTTCGAGAAGTTCTATGTCACTCTCTCTGCTAAACTTCCCAACTATTCTGCCCAGATTTGGCACATACTCCACGCCTTCGGGCGCTTCGATCTTGGGAAATCCAGTCGCAACTGCGGGAATTGTGACTCCTCTCAACATTTTCTTTATTTTCTCGCTAACGCATTCTCTGAAGTTTCCAAATAAGAAAACAGCAACATCGTGCTCATTGATGAGTTCTCTTTCAAATGCGGTTAGCATTGCAAGTCTCTTCCCCACACCTCTGGACAATCCAACCATGTTCGTCTTTGCGCCCTTTCTTCGCAGGTATTCAGCTACGTCGCATGAGTGGTGCGGGAGATGGTAGATCGATATCGTTGGGACCACTACAGCGATCTCTGATCCCGCCAAAGGTGCATTCTTCAGTTCAGCCTTCAATTCCAACGCCTTTTCCTTAACCCTCTCGAGATCCTCTTCGGGAACAAGGAAAAATATCGTGACCTCTGTCTGAGCGTAGTTCTTCATTATAACGAATCCGCCAAGGTCGTAAACGAGATTTTCAAACTCCTGGTGTTCATAAACTCCGCCGTTGAATATTAGGGGTATCATATCCCTTCCTCCATTAGCCTTAAGGCTTTTTCAATCCATTCCTTCTTTATCGGATCTTCTGATGCGATAATAGCTATCACACTCTCTCTTCGAATGTAGCGCCTGACTCTGAAACCCTCTGGCACTATTCTCAGAATGATATCCATCAGGCTAACCATCAGCTCTTTCTCTGGATCGAAAACAACCGCATTGAGCACATCATCGTTAATTTCGCCCTTAACCATTATCTCATATCTGCTCAACTGCTCCACTTTTTCTCTCCCGTATTTCTCCCAGAGTATTCTTAAGACCTCTGGTATGAGCTTGTCGTTCTCACAGACCGCGATAACGCCGTCTCTGGCAAATTTAAGCGTGACGACTTCTGAGAATTTCAATACTCCGCCCCCTTTTGCAAAATGGATTATAAGGATAAACACAGGTTCCTTCGGATCACCATAAGCGTAAACGCTCTTTATAAGCCCCTTTATAGTCGATTCTGCGAGCACTGTGCTTATAGTTCTCTCGTAAGCCATTTTTCCCTCTTCGTCAGGCGAGTTTACTACTAACCTCATATCTCGACTCCTCCCTTACTCCAGACGCTACGAAAGCTATTCCTGTGGCAACGGCAAACTGAGAATACTTCGGCACTATCACTTCCATTCCCAGTGCCTCTCTAACAGCTTTTACAAGACCCTTTATCAGTGAAGTCCCACCAACCTCAATTATTGGCTCTCTAATGGTTATCTCCTGAAGCTGTTGCTCTATAATTTGATCTATCACACTTCTGCATGCCGCTGCAGCAACATCCTCCGCTTTCGCCCCTCCAGCCAACGCGGTTGTAAGATCCTGCATTCCGAAGACTATGCAGTAGGAGTTCATCTTTATCTTTCTGTAGTCTCCGCGAGCTGCCATCTCTCCGAATTCAGTTATGTCCACCCCGAGTCTTCTTGCGGTTGTCTCTAAAAACCTCCCCGAAGAACCAGCACAGATCCCGCCAAGAGTAAAGCTATCAGAGATGCTGTCATGGGCAGTGATCGCCTTGTTATCCATTCCCCCTATATCGAGGATCGTCGCATCACCTTTCTGTTTTCCTGCAAGAAAAGTCGCCCCTTTTGCTCCCACCGTGATCTCATCTTGGATTATCCCAGCCTTCAAATGCTTTCCGATTAGAAATCTCCCATAACCAGAGGTGCCAATTATTTCGACTTCAGATAGCTTCACTCCCGCCATGGTTAAAGCTTCTTCAAGAACCTTGTCTGCGGTCTCGATTATGTCAACAGTAGGACGCCAGGCGGTGCCTATGATCTCGTTATCCCTCATAACAACCGCTTTGGTAGTGGTCGATCCAGAGTCGACACCAACAGTTAACCCCTCATGCTTGGTTCTTGCAAGCAGGTGCTTTCTTCTGACAATGTTCACAAGAGCTTCCATCCTCAACAGAAAGTTAGCAGCCTTGCTTCTTTCAGTAAATGAATATGAAACCACTGGAATTCGATACTCCTGAAGGAACTTTCTAACTGCATTTCTAACTAAAGCACCCTCTGCACATCTGAAGCATGTAGCAACGAATGCTGCGTCCGCATCGCATCTTTCTTCAGCAACGGACTTTGCCCTTGCCATCATAAGCTTTAGGTCTCCTCCTTTTACAGCGATGCCAAACTCTTCGTCAACTTCTTTCACATCCTCGAGATCGACCTCTGGAATCACAAGCTCACCGCCAACGATCTCGATTGCCTTCTGAATCTCATGGTATACGCCACTGTATTCCGCTCCACATGAGATCAAAGCTACTTTTACCATTTACTCACCCCAGAGTTTTTAAAAAGCTGAAAATTTCTTCAACGAATTTTCTCGCCTCTTCATAGGTTTTAGGGAGGTTCAGCTTTACAAATGGAATGCCCTTCGATTTTATTAAGTATATCAGCACATCGTTGTGCGTGCAACCAGCACATCCGAATGCGTATTCGTAATTCGCAATTAATCCCGCTTCAGCACTCTGTATAAGCTCATCCCAAACTCCGAGTCTGCCTCTTATTCCAGAGGGCATTTCTATGGATGCATACTTCAGGCCCCTTATTACGTCTTCTGTTGTTATATTTCTCGGCGGTGCATCGATTTCAGGATTTCTGACAAGTTTACGGATCTCTGCCATCATTGTTAGTGGTTGGTGTCCACTTCTTTCGATCAGATCCGCAAGAATAAGGCTGTTTATCGGGTGAACGATTACCTTCTTCGGATTTTTTGCTCTTTCAATTTTAAAATCTTTTAACGCCTCTGAAAGCAGTGGTAGAAACTCAGACTCGTATTCGATCTGATAAAATCCAGTTCTCGCCCCTCCACCACGTTCCGCTCTGCAGATTCTTTTATCTCCGATGGGATATCCTCTTTCCTTGGAGAAAACATAGTAATATTCTTTTCTGAGCCTTTCAGCTAGTTTGTCAACCTCCAGATCTTCGCCCTCCACGATGGCTCCAAAGCAGGTTTCCTTTACAATCCCGTTGAAGCCTGATTCAATGATCCTAAAAACGAGTTCTTCCGGCGTTGTGCCTGCGTCTGGCGAAAGGACAAAATAGCGAACCTTCATCTTTCCACCTCTACTATGTAAATATTATCTCCTTCTCTTGACGCCTTGACGACTTCAAGGTTCTCCAAAACTAAGCCCACGATGTTCGTAGACTCAAAACGCTCTGCAGTAGGCCCGAATTCCTTACTCTCACTAAACCTCACACCTATAAGTCCTGCGTGTTTTCTGGACATGTTCGTAATTCCGATTTCACCAGCATTTACGCTCCCCTTTGGGGTGTTTTCAGGAATTAGAGGTTCATCGAAGGAAATATTCGGTTTGAAAATCGCAAGATCTTTTGTTTTGAAATATAGCGGAAGCTTTCCAACTTTTTTTCCTACAAGTCCAGATGCAATTCTGAAATATTGAGCGGTTTTTGGAGCGACATCGTCGAATATCTTTACCTTAACGATTTTATTCGGGCTAACGCCGAAAGTGGCAACTTCTCCTCTCGATAAAATTTCAAAGGTCGTCTCTGGCAACTGCGATACTACAACAGCGTTATCTTCTTTATCTCCTTCTCTAACCTGCTTCAATCCTTTTTTGGCAAGCAATTCTTGTGCTTCCGCCTGAGTTAAGCCGACAAGATCGATTTTGCTTGGATCCGTAAGAATATTTATCCTATCCCCTTTCTGAGCGATTTCGAGAAGCTCTATACCACTCTCAACGAATCCTACGACACAGTGGTCTTTGTGAGGCATTCTATCTCGGAGGTAAATGTAAATGTCACCCGCATTCTTTCCAGTTCTTCTTATGGTAACTGCCCCTCTCATTCTCTTTTTTGCATTTTCTTCTCCGATCTTGATTCCCTTTATACCCTTAAATCTTATATAAGTGTTTGTAACCTCTTCTACCCTGTTGTTTCTTTCAAAAACACTCATTGCATATTCAGAAGCATTTGGAAGCTCTTTTATAAGTTTTATAAATGCTCTGGTATAAATTTCGTCCCCCTCGAGAAGTCTATCGTCTCCTTTGGCCCTAATCTTGGTACCAGAAGTATCCCTGCCAAAAACTGGTATTATCTTTTCGATTTTATCACCAATTTCGAGTGTTCTTAGAGCTCTAAAACCCTCAATTACTCTTCCAACAACCCCATCTGCGATAGTGCAGTGGCTAATTGGATACCTTGTAACTGTAAACATAAGATAAGTGCTTTCCTTACTACCTCCCGCAAGACTAAGAACGACCTCTCCCGGCTCATATTCGTGCTGAATTGTTGAGCACTTCAGCTCGCAGGAAAAAGGACCAAGGGCAAGAACCCTTTTTGTTCTCCATGCAATCTCTAATCCCTCAAGCTTTTCTTCAATCGCTTCCCATATCTCTCTGTTCTCTATTTTCAGAGTTACTGTCTCCTTCCCGATTTGCAACTTATAGGTATCCACAAGCTTTTCTTGATCTCTTCTATTTCTGATTATAGCGACAAGACGCTCTTCATGAGGCAGAATATCGCCAATAACTGCATTATGTGGTGCGTCAACTTCATTTCCATTGAGCTTTATCTTCATATTCGTAGAATTGGGTGACTTAGTATTTAACTTATTCGGAATTCCTACTCTTGTTTCAACTCCGGCAATGCAAAAGCGGAACAGCTCTTGTCGGTTGAAATACATGCTTTTTTGTGGAGAAAATTTGGCAAAATATATAATACACCACCAGCTGAGGAAAAGAATAAATACACCTGTAGGAATTGCTTCTGGGACTGGAGGTGAAGACATTGGCTGGGGAGATTATCCGATTAGAAGGTGTCTCAAAAAAGTTTGGCGATAATCTTGCTCTTAAGAACATTAATCTTACAATTAAAGAAGGGGAGACTCTCGGTATAATCGGGGTAAGCGGTAGCGGTAAATCAGTTCTCATTCACCTAATAAGAGGATATAAAGACTATGAGCCAAGCGAAGGCAGAGTTATATACATCGTTTCCATATGCCCCAGTTGTTACTGGGTAGATCTGCCAAGTAGAGATGGTCAGGCTTGCCCGAGATGCGGTGAAAAGCTTGAGAGGAGAGAAATAGATATATGGAAGATTGAAGACAAGGAACTCGCTTCTGCAATTAGAAGAAAGGTCGGAATAATGCTACAGCGAACATTTGCACTTTTCAGCGAAAAATCCGCACTCGAGAATGTAATGGAAGCAATAGTCACTTCTGAAACAGAAACGAGAATATCGGTGGGAGCTACAAGAAGAATGGACCTGCTTGAAAAAGCAGAATATTCAAACAACCTTGCAAACAGAGCAATGGAGCTTTTAAAAGCTGTGAATCTTGGCCACAGAGTATTAACAATTGCAAGAGATCTCAGCGGTGGGGAGAAGCAAAGGGTTATTCTTGCAAGGCAAATTGCTCTGAATCCAATTTTACTGTTGGCAGACGAACCTACGGGAACCTTAGACCCAGAAAACACAAGAATAATTTTGGATGCGCTGAGAAGGTATATAAAGAATGCTGGAAAAACAATGGTCTTAACATCTCACATTCCTGAAGTTGTTAAAGAGCTTTCCGACAGGGTTTTGTGGCTACATAAAGGTGAAATTTTAGCGGAGGGTGATCCAGAGGAGCTCATCAAAAAATTCTTGGCCCAGATAAGTGAGGAAGAGATTCGAGCTGAGATCAGGCTTGAAAAGGAAATTTTAAGGCTAAAAGATGTCAAAAAATACTACTACTCTGTGAGCAGAGGTGTCGTTAAGGCTGTGGACGGTGTATCCTTTGAGGTGAAAGAGGGAGAGATCTTCGGGATCCTCGGCCCTAGCGGTTCCGGAAAGACAACTTTATCGAGGATCATTGCTGGAATCGCCGATGTTACAGGTGGAGAAGTGTATGTGCGAATAGGAGACGAATGGATAGACATGAGAACCCCCGGAATTACCGGAAGAGGAAGGGCTACACCTTATATTGGAATTCTTCACCAGGAGTATAGTCTCTACCCTCACAGAACCGTGCTTGATAACCTTACAGACTGCATAAGCCTTGATCTGCCTTCAGAATTTGCAAGGATCAGGGCGATTGACATACTAACTGGTATAGGGTTCAGTGAAGAAGAAGCGGAGGCAATACTGACAAAATTCCCCGATGAGCTTAGTGAAGGGCAGAGACATAGAGTCGCTCTGGCTCAGGTAATGATAAGAGAGCCGAGAATACTGATTCTGGATGAGCCTTCAGGTACAATGGATCCCGTTACCAAAGTCGAGGTTGCAAAGACCCTCAAAAAGGTGAGGGAAGAATTCAGGACGACGATCCTGATAATCTCTCACGACATGCAATTCACGAAGTTGACCTGTGATAGAGTTGCGATCATGCTAAACGGCAGACTTGAAGGAATTGGAACCCCAGATGAGATGATTAGGAGGCTTACGGAACTTGAACTGAAGTTTACAAGCTCTATAGAGGTCACAGCCACAACTGAAGAGGAGGGCATGATAGAAAAACTCGATCGAAGTGGAAGTTGCGGACTTTAAGCCTTTGAAAACCCCTTTTTTGCTGCAATTTTTATCGAATCGAGAAGATCGTTTTTAGGTATTATCGTAACGATCGGAATGCTCAGAATTTTCTCAAGTAAAGGGCTCAGGATCGGGGCACAGACCAATGCCTTTGCGCCATCTCTCTCCGCTCTGACTGCAGAAACAACAGCTTCATCAAAAGAGTTTGCAGGATATTCTTTAACCTTAATTTTCTTACCTTCAATGTCTACTTCGTAGCTCGTGAGCTGATTAAGCGCAGATCTCGATGCTATGACTGCAATAAACTCTTCCGAGTTCCTCGAAAGTTTAACTATCGTTTCCGCAATTTTCCTCAGAGTGCTTAAATTTGGTTCTCTTTCTCCTGAGAGGAGCTTGTATAGTGTGCTTTGAGAAATTCCTGATTCTTCTGCAAATTCCCTAATGCTCATCTTCAGTCCCTTCTTCACTATTTTTTCCAACTCTTCTCCAAAGTTTTCGCTCAAAATCAGGGAGGAGATCCATCTGTTTATGTCCACACGTACAATAAGGTAACAGATTAATAAATTTTTTCCTTTTTAGGAACTCTTTAACTCAAGACTTCAGGGGAAGTCTTATCTCAAATAGAGCACCTTTGGGGACGTTATCTCTAACTGTTATCTTACCACCAAACATTTCGACTATCCTCTTCACCAGGAACAGCCCCAAACCTCCGCCCTTTCTTGAATAACCAGATTCGAAAATCTTGTTCTTTATCTCGTCAGGGATCCCTACTCCATTGTCCGCTATCTGAATAACACATTCATTTCCTTCTGTGAAAAGGTTTATTGTTATCTGCACCGGGTTAACCTGGCTGTGAAGTATGGCATTGCTCACAATGTTATCCAGAGCAGACTTCAAGGCTTCGTTTGCCTCTACGAACACATCCTGAGTTTTTAGAGTGAAAATAGCCTCTTCACCGTATTTATCTACCGTGCTGTTCACGATCTCTGCAACATTGACTACCTTTAGCTTTCCCGAAGCCTCTTCTAAGCTCTTTATGTCGTTTATTTTTTCGACAATTTTGTCAATTCTCTGCAGAGCCATTTCATACTCCTCCACTTCTATTGCCCCCTCGTATCACGGCTAGATCGTTCAGTATGTCATGTCTCAGAATCTTTGTAAGGAGAGACTGATATTCATTCTTTCTCCGGAGCTCTTCGTTTGCATTGTAGAGTTCGGTCACGTCAAGCGTTGTAACGTAAACTGCTGGTTTACCCTTGTAGGTGATATTTCTTGCCCTCCCCAATATCCACCTAACCTCACCATCTTTTCTAATCACTCTCCAGTTGGTGAGTGTGTCCTCAGTTCTGGCCCCGGACTCACTTTTCAGATAGTTATAGTAAACCTTATCCCTGTCTTCGGGATGTATAATCTGGAAGGGGTCATCCATTCCGAGTAGCTCTTCTTCAGAATACCCTGTTCCCTTAGCGACGGCTTTATTTATGAATACGTATCTTCCGTTTTGCAGAATATATATCCCGGCAAATGAGTTGTCGACTAACATTCTGTAGAATTCCTCGCTCTCTTTGATTTTCTCTTCCAGTCTCTTGGCCCTAATTATATCTATGTAATTTCCAACGGCATAGGGTTTATTCTCATAGAAAAAGGGTCTGTACAATCCGAAAACCCACCTAACCTTTCCATCTTTTGTGCGGTATCTGATTTCATCAAGTACAGATTCACCTGCTATAACTCTTTCCAAAATCTTTTTTGCTCTCTCTTTGTCTTCTTCGTCTACGAGATCCAGAACGCTCATATTTTTCAGTTCTTCAAAGGTGTATCCTGTTGCGGAGCAGAAAATCTCATTTGCATAAAGGTGCTTTAAACTTAGATCAGAGATGAAAACCCCCTGTGAGCATCATATCTACTATATTTTTCCAGAATTTGGAATCCATAGCGCTAGTTTAGGAAAGGTGATATATTCTCATTTCGGTATTTGTCTCCTATTGCTTCTCAACTAATCCGAATGTACAAATCAATAGTATAATTAGGAAAACTCAAAATAAAAATTCCCCAACAAGGGCAATATTATGGCAAAATGGAAAAAGTTATATCAAGTTTTAGAGACCATACTATGGGTGATGTGATGAAAGCCCGAACGTATTTGCTGTTAGCAATTGCTGGAATGCTGGTCCCATTAGCCTTCTGTGTTGAACAGAGCAAGCCTCCAGAGCAGGGATTAACAGAAATTAAGGTGAGTTACCAGCCAAGCTGGCACCATACCGCTTTGTTCGTTATAATAGAAAAGGGATGGGATGAAAAAGTCCTCGGAGCAAAGCTTTCCGCAAGCCCCTTCCCTTCAGGACCGCCACAGATGGAAGCCTTCGCAGCGGGTGAGCATTCAATAGCTTATGTCGGTGCAGCTCCACCGCTGTCGTTGCTTTCGAAGGGTTTTGATGCGAAAATCGTCGCTGTCGCCAACACTGAGGGTTCTTCCATAGTTGCAGCTCAGGGCGTGGAGTATAATGGACCAAAATCATTGGAAGGTAAAAAGCTTATGACTTTTCCACCAGGCTCGATTCAGCACACCGTTTTAATGAAATGGCTCAGAGATAATGGTGTGGATGTATCGAAGGTTGAGATCAAGTCTGGAGGGCCAGAGGAGATAAGAGAATCTCTAAAGGCTAAAGCCATTGATTTTGGCTTCTTCCCGGATCCAAGTCCATACGTTGCTGAGATCGAGGGCTATGGCAGGATAGTTGCAAGTTCCCCGCAAATCGTTCCGAGCCACCCATGCTGTGTTGTCCTAATGCGGGGAGACTTCATGAGAGAACACAGGGAGCTTGCGACAAAGTTTCTGGCATTGCACATAATTGCGAGCGAGTATGCAAAGGATCCGGAGAACAAAGAGGAGGTAAAGAAAATACTTATAAAGTGGCTGAATATAGACGAGCGTGTTGCGGATATGTTCCCGGGCACAACAAATCTCCAGACAGATCCAAGGAATGAGAAGTGGTTAGAGGGTCTTGACATGCTATGCGAGGCCCAGTTCCAGCTCAAAATCACTAAGGATGCTTCGGGAAATCCGATCAGGCTACACTCATCGGACGTGGTGGATTCGAGCCTTTATGAGGAAGCGGTGAATTTGGTACCAAAGATAAAGGCAGAGCTGGGTTTGAAATGAGGTTCGAAATATTTAAAGAATTTTTTATCTTCTTTATCTCAATCGGGGTTTTTTTAGCCCTTTGGGAAGCATATTACTGGATTTTTATCCAGAATCCTTTTGTCCTCTCTCCACCATCAAAAGTACTTGTAACCTTCGTCCAATTGATCGTTGGGGACCCCAAGTTTACTGAAACCGGTTTTTCAATGCCCATAGACATGATATACAGTCTATATCACTACCTTTATGGCTTCTTTTTCGCAATTATCGTGGGATTCTCGTTGGGGCTTATTGCGGGTTGGTCTAAAAAAGTTGAGAAATTTCTTTATCCGATAATAGAACTAATCCGACCAATCCCGCCAATAGCATGGATACCGATAGCAATCCTTTTGCTAAAGTTAACTCACACCGCAGCAGCTTTTATAATCTTTATAGGAGCGGTATTCCCAATCCTTCTAAATACGATGTATGGGGTCTCTTCGGTTGAGAAGAAATACGTAGAAGCTGCGATGACTCTTGGGGCTACAAAAACAACTACTCTGCTTAGGAAAGTGATCATTCCCGCATCGATGCCGGCGTTTTTCAACGGTTTAAGGGTTGGATCGGGTGTTGCTTGGATGTGTGTTGTTGCAGCAGAGCTTTTTGGCGTCTCTCAATATGGTCTGGGCTACAAAATACAGCTTGCAAGGCTGTATCATTCTCCAGACGTCGTCATTTCATATATGTTGGCCATTGGGATTATCGGGCTTATTCTCGACAGGCTTTACAGAATAGCGGAATCTCGCCTGATAAGATGGAGGAGGGGGTTCGTGGTTGAGTGAGCTTCTGCAGATCAGAAACATTCGGAAATCTTTCGACACTCACGAGAAAAGGCTTTTGGTACTTGATGGTATCAGCTTCGACGTTCGAGAGGGGGAGTTTATTAGCATTCTTGGGCCAAGTGGCTGTGGAAAATCCACTCTGCTGAGAATTATCGCTGGTCTCGAAAAACAGGACGAAGGGGAGGTACTGTTAAGGGGAAAGCGGATAAAGGGACCGGGGCAGGATAGGGCGATGGTTTTTCAGGATTATGCACTTTTCCCTTGGAGGACAGTGCTGGGGAATGTCCTCTTCGGGCTTGAGATACGTAAAATTCCGAAAAAGGAAGCTCTGGAGAAGGCTATTAGGTTCATAAAGCTTGTAGGGCTTGAGGGATTTGAGAAGTCTTATCCTCACGAGCTCTCTGGCGGTATGAGGCAAAGAGTTGCTCTCGCAAGAGCTTTGGTGTGCGAACCAGAGATACTGCTGATGGATGAACCGCTAAGCGCTCTTGATGCTCAGACAAGAAATTTGATGCAAGTGGAGCTAGTTCGAATATGGAATGAGACGAAAAAGACGATCATATACGTTACCCATAACATAGAAGAGGCGGTATACATGGCAGACAGAATCGCAGTCCTCTCTCGAAGGCCTGCAAAGCTTCTTGATCTTGTGGAAGTTAATTTAGAAAGACCGAGGGATAGATTCTCGAAGGAGTTTATAGATCTGAGAGCAAGAATATTCAGGCTGATTCAGGGTTAACAAATCAGAAATCTTTTATCCCTTATTTCCAACTCTCTTCATGCGTCCGCTTGCAGAATGCAAGGTTCTCGTTGTTGACATGACGCACGGTGGAGTTGTAATGTGCGAGGAACTGCTAAAAAGAGGTTGCGAAGTCCACGCATTAGACAATCACAAAACTTTAAAGAGAAATGAAATTGAAAGGCTGAACAATGCTGGTGTAAAAGTTTTTCTCGAGGATAAAAATTTGCCGGTTGAAGATTATGATGTCATCATTGTCCAGCATGCGGATCCAACGATGAATCTTTTCAATTCCGCTTTAGAGCTCGGAGTTCCGATAGTAAGCCATGCGAGAGCGGTTGGGATCATACTCTCGGAAATGAAGGGATCAAAGAAGATCTTGGAGATAACTGGAACAAATGGTAAGACGACGACAGCGAACATGATCTCAAAAATCCTCAGCGACTCAGGCGGAACGGTTTTGATCCACGACAGCATAGGCACAAGAGTTTTTGTGAATTCAAAGGAGATTTTGCTCGCAGAGGGGCTAAGCATAACTCCCGCCAACGTGCTGAGAGCTTTTAGGCTTGCAGAAAACTACGATCTCGATTATGCTATTTTTGAGATTTCTCTTGGCGGAACAGGGGCGGGAGACATCGGAGTAGTCACCGGGATTTATGAAAATTACAGAGCGTCCTTCTTCAAAAATGCATTCAACAGCAAGCTTCAAATGGCAATCAACATGAGAAGCGGAATCTTGGTGCTGAATGGAGACAATATTGCAAGAAAATTTGCTCATGTCTATTCCGGTAAATCGAACATTTACGGAATCGAGAGAGGAAGGGAAGTAAAGGTTAGGAGGATCGGTGAAAAAGTTGAGGGTGAGATCGAGGGACTCTCAACTCTTTCCGGGAAGGAATTGAGCTGTTCATTCGAATTTAAGCTTCAGCCAACTCTTTTTGGAAGATTTCAGATTCTTAATGCCTTAGGAGCTTTGAGTGCAGTGGCTTCACTGGATATCGAAGTTGAAGTGGCTTGCAGGTCTATTGAAGGTTTTAAGGGAGTTAAGGGAAGGGCTTTGGCTGAGAAATCCAGTAAGGGTATTTTTGTGGATTGCTCGAACAGAGGTGTTAACGTAACCGCAATGCTAACTGCAATCGATGAAGCTCTGCTTATGAAGGGCGAGAAGGTGGATGGAGTTGTTGCGGTTTTTTCTGGCTCAGAAAAAGCTACTTGCGAAATCATTGACACTTCAAGACTTTTTGAAGAACTTAAAAAGCGGAATATAGATTTGATAATTCTGTCTGGCGCGCTGGGCAGAAAGCTTGCAGAATTGGGGGTCAATGGAGAGTTAATTGAAAATTTAAGTAAAAATGAGGTGGAAAGGTTTTCAGCAAGGTTTAATAATCCCGTAATCCTATTTTTCAGCAATGAAGCTTAAAAGTCTGCCCTACGCTGTCCATCCGAGACCAAACCCGATAGCTGCAGCACTTTACACGCTCAGAGACCTCAACTGCAGGCACATAATCCTGCATGGACCACCGGGATGCAATTTCAGAGCTTTGAGACTTCTTGAAAGAGATGGTGTCAAGATCTTCACAACCTCAATGAACGATTTCGACGTTGTGCTTGGGGGTAGGCAAAAGCTTTTAGAAGTGCTAAACGCGGTTTACAGCGACTTTAAGCCAGAGATCATTGGCGTTGTCGGGACTTGTTGCACCACTATTATAGGCGAGGATCTGGAATCGGAAGTTTCCGAAGCCAATCTTCCGGCTAAAGTTGTCTGCGCGAACGTCTCCGGATGTGGGGACAACACAGAGGGAGCGATAAGGATACTGGAGTCTGCAAACAAATGCGGTATAATAGATGATTCGGAGCTTGAGAGGCAGATCAGAATCCTTAGAATGGCAAGCAAGGTCGAAAGAGAGCGTGGAGTTGCGATCCCGGGATACCTAGCCCCAAGTGCAGGGGATGAGTGCAAGCTCGTGGCGAAAGAACTGGTTGAAAAGATGAAAGATGGTCTTCTTGTGATTCTGAATGCAAAAAAGGAGACCGCTTACCTTTATGCGGACATAATACTTGCTCTGAATAAAGCCAGAAATCTGCTTGGGGGGGAATTTGCAGTAATTGCCAACCTGGAGGATAGCAGAGGCCTGCCAAAGGTACGGGAAGACGCTAAGAATATCGTTAATGAATTAAGAGAGAATGGAGTTGAAATCGACAAATTCAGCGGTTCTCTTGACGAGTATGCTTTCTCTGCTGATAAGGCACTTGAGTTGTGCAGTGTGTTCGATTACTCTTCAGCAATCGTCCTCGGAATTCCTCAGGCTTTGAATCCGCAGAGATTCGATTATTCTGTTGGCGTTTCTTCAGGGGAAAGGACGATGACAAGGCTGAGGGAACTTGGTTATAAGAGAGCGGTTAACGAGGAGGGTGCGCATGTTAATGTTCTTGGGAAAAGAAGGATAGTGAGGTCGCATTTGGGTGATTCGATAAGAGAGATATGCGAATCCCGAGAGTAGTGATATCCGCTTCTAACAGCGGAAGCGGAAAAACGATGCTAACATGCGGGATTGCGAGGGCCTTGAGAAAAAGGGGCTACGAGGTCCAGACTTTTAAAGTTGGCCCAGATTTCATAGATCCGAAATACCTAACAATTGCTTCTGGACGAAAAGCGGTCAATTTGGATTCATGTCTTATGAGCGAGGAAGAGATTTTGAGGGACTTCGAGAATTACTGTGAAGGAGCGGATTTGGCAATTGTCGAGGGAGTAAGAAGTCTTTACGATTCCTCAGATCCCTTAAGCCTGAAAGGGAGCACATTTTCTGTTGCCAGAATTATTAAGGCACCCATATTGCTTGTAGTTGATATTCGAGGCCTGAACATGGGTTCTGCTGCGATAGTGAAGGGATTTGCGGAGCTTTTCAACGCAGATATTCGCGGAGTTATCTTGAATTCATCAAGAGGAGAGAGGCATGAGCTAAAGGCCAGAAGAGCTGTTGAAGAGCTTACCGGGATCAGAGTTCTCGGAACTATCCCAAGGAAGAAGGAACTTGAGATATCCATGAGGCACTTGGGGCTGATCACTGTCGAAGGGATTGAAAAAGAGGTAGAAGAGAAGGTCGAGAGATGGGCTGAAATCGTTGAGGAAAGACTGGATCTCGAAGGACTCTTGAGGATAGCTCAACAGGCTGAAGAAATGCCAAGAATTCGAGAGGAAACTAAAAGGAAAAATTTCGATGTTAAAGTAGCTGTCGCGCTTGACAAGGCCTTTAACTTCTACTATACTCAAAACTTCGACAGACTCAAAGCCTTAGGTGCGAATTTTGTATTTTTCAGCCCTCTTGAGTCAGTTTTTCCTGAAGAGGCTGACGGAATTCTGATCGGAGGGGGTTATCCAGAGATTTTTGTGAGGGAGTTTGATAAGGATTCAATGAATTCTTTGAGGAAAAAGATCGAAGATGATTGTCCAGCTTATGCGGAGTGCGGTGGGCTCATGTTTCTCTGCGAGAAGCTTGTTGTTCGTGGTGAGAAATTTGATGGAGTTGGTATTATACCTGCGGATGCAATTTTTGACCTTTCAAGAAGATTTTTGGGATATACGAGAGCGAGGGTTATTGAGGATAATGTTCTCTCAGTTAAGGGCGAAATCCATCTCGGGCATGAGTTCCATTATTCATACCTAGACACAGGGAGAGATATCAAATATGCATATGAGCTTGAGAGAGGCTATGGAATCGATGGATTTCATGACGGAATCCTCTCACACGATTGCCTGGCAAGCTACATGCATATGCTCATACCAGAAAGAAATTCGGTCAGATTTCTCGAAAAGTGTAAGAAATACGGGAAAAGTTAGAGTAACCCTAAAACGCTTTCCTTTCTGAAATCGAAAAAAGTTTTCTGCTCACCATTATATCTCAAATTTACGACTCTGGACGAATCAACTTTTCCCACGACTTCAGCTTTAAGCCCGTGGGTTTCAAAAACCCTTTTAACTTCTTCAGATCGATCTGAGGTCACGCAAAAGCCACAGGCGGGATAGCTTTTTAACCACTGAATCATTTCTACATTCTCGGGCTTCGGGATCTTTTCCAGTTCTATTACAGCACCCTTCTTGCTGATTTCGAGCATCATTGCAATCGTCCCGATGATTCCAGCGTTGCTCAAATCTTTTCCCGCATTCACGAGTTTGTTCTCCGCAAGATAGACCATAGACTCAAGTTGTTTTCTTATCGTTTCTGTGGGCTTATTCGTTGAGTCGAAGTTGTAGATAAGCTTTTTATGTGGCTTGCCATCTGTGTCCACAGCTACGATGATGCTATCTCCTTCTTTTGCAGTGTTTGACTTTATCAGGCAACCTTTTTTCGCAAAACCGATCATCGCAACTTCAACTGAATTAAATGGGGCGTCGGGGTGCACATGGCCTTTAAGGATCTTGACATCATACTTCTGGGCAGCATCCAGCATCCCCTTCTTTATACTTTCCAGGGCTGTTGTGTCTTTGACTGAGATCACGTTAACCGCATACCTTGCTCTTGCACCCATTGCATAAACATCGTGAACGTTAACAAGTATGGAAATAAATCCGCCCCAGTAAAGATCTTCTTCCAAAACCTTGTGCCAGATCCCGTCTACAGTGAAGACGACTTCTTTGTCTCCAAGAGAGAAGTAGCCAGCATCTTCTCCAAAATACTCGTCTACTAGCTCTGCAAGTCTTCCAGCAAATTTTTTTCTCACCAGCCCTGGCCAGCTTCGCAATTCTGCGATGATTTGCTCGAGATCCAACTTAGCCATCGGCTTTAATTCAGGTGTGGCTTAAAAAGGTTTTTGGAATTCAAAGTGTTCTTTCGTGTTAATAGACTGTTATAATTTAAAACCGAAATAAAATTTAGAAATATTCGAATTTTACATTAAGGTCTGAATATGGGCTGGAAAAAATGGGAAAAATATTTAAACTTGTGTGCGGTCTAAAGAATGCAGAAGCGTTGTGAAATCCAAAAAAAGGGGGTGGATATATGAAATATAAGGACAAGATAGACCTTTATGACGACAAGGGAAAGTTGCTTGAGTCGGGGGTGCCACTCGAGGCTGTTAGCCCATTGCTGAACCCCGCTATAGAGGGAATAATAAAGACGGTCCAGAGATCCGTAGCAGTGAACCTGCAGGGAATTCAGAAGGCTTTGGAGACTGGAGCGGTTGGTGGAGAGAAGTGCATAATTCCAGGGAAGTCATTGAAGCTCGATATTGTAGGCAACGCGGGAGCCATTGCGGATAAGATAAAAAGCATAATACAGGTTAAGAAAGACGATGACACTGAGGTTCAGATACTTGATGAGGGAAGGAGCCTTCTCGTAAAGGTTCCAACGCTCAGAGTTTTGAAGGCGGTCGAGTATACCGCGCCAATCACTGCAACCGCAGCTGCGGTTACCGAAGCGATTATCGACATTTTCAAGGTCGACATGTTCGACGCACCGATGGTAAAGGCGGCTGTTTGGGGCAGATATCCTCAGACAATGGATCTTATGGGGGGAAATGTGCAGTCTCTGCTTTCAGTCCCACAGCAGAATGAGGGCCTGGGATATGCGTTGAGAAACGTTCCAGTTTCCTACATATCTACGATCACAAGGAAAAATGCAATGAATGCAGCATCCCTTGCTTCGATCTTCGAACAGAGTGCAATGATCGAGATGGGTGACGCAATTGGCTCCTTTGAGAGATTGCACTTGCTTGGACTTGCCTTCCAAGGATTGAATGCGAACAATCTCGTATACGAGCTCGTGAAGGAGAACGGTAAGAGCGGGTCAGTCGGAACGGTAGTTGCAAGCCTTGTCGAGAGAGCGGTTGAGGACAAGGTTATCAAACCAAATGGAAAGGGCAAATCTGGCTATGTAACATACACAACAGATGATATCGCGCTGTGGAACGCTTATGCTGCAGCAGGATTCTTGGCAGCTACGATGGTGAACTGCGGAGCTCAGAGAGCGATGCAGAGCATTTCGGGTGTAACGATCTACTACAACGACCTGCTTGAGAGGCAGACAGGATTGCCTTCCGTGGACTTCGGCAGAGCGCTCGGTTTGGGTGTAGAATTCTCGTTCTTCAGCCACTCGATCTACGGAGGAGGAAGCCCCGTAGTGTTCCACGGAAACCACATCGTCACGAGGCACAGCAAGGGATTCGTCGCTCCAGCAATCGCCGCTGCGATCGCTCTGGATGCTGGAACAGTCTACTACAGCCCAGACAGGATAGCGGGAATCATTGGCAGAGTCTTCAGCACAATTCCAGCGCTGAGAGAACCAATAGTACACGTTGCAAAGGGTGTTGCGGAGGTTAAGAATACGGTGTAACTATCATGCAACCCTCTCCCGAGGATATTGAGATCTTCCCGAACAGGATTTTAGGGGCTAAGACAGCTGAAAGGCTGTTCGAAAAGATCTCGGGAATAGAAGGAGTAGAGGGTCTTATAATTCAGGGTCCAAGAATTAAAAGCGACGTTCGAGAAAAAATCAAATTTAAAGGTAAAGAAATGGAGCTTTCGGTTGCAGTTAGCAGGATAATTCTGCGCTCAAGGGATGCGGACAAAGTTGTGGAGAAACTCAGGGAAATATGCAACGATCTTTTGCCTTTCGGCTACTCCATAAGGATCGGAAAGTTCACTAAGGATTATCCCACGCTTCACGACTACAAGCTCGCATACATAATGCAGTTAAGAGAAGATAGGGGAGAAGAGGACGAGGAATGAAGATAGGCAGGGAAACCCAGTTCGTTGACTGCAGAGAGGCGATGGGCATAGGCTTAGGAGGCGGTTTAGCCCAAAGAGGTACCGTTTCCTTGGGCTACTGTGGTGCGAGGAAATCGGATGTTATCGTGATCTCAATGTCTCCCTCGACAAGGCATGTGACAAAACCCGTATGCGAGATCACCGCTGGCCTTAGGAGGGAAGGAATAAATCCGAGCGTTCTCGTGCTCGATGCTGGATCAAGCGCCCCTCCTGATGCTTCGGCATCTAAGGGTGGTTATGGTTCCCACTTTGGGCTTAAAATCGAGGAGATAGATAGAATTTCGAAGCACAAGCTCTGTATAATCCATTTGGGCAATGTGAAGCATCATGTAGTTGGAAAGGCGAAAGCAATCCTTAGATATGTGCCGATAAAGGCTGTAGTCGTTTGCCAGTGTCCTGTGACATTTGAGGATTTCGCAAAGGCAGGAGTTAGAACGAGAGTTGTAAGCCCCGAAAATCCTGAAACCTTGGGAGAGGTTGTAGAGATAGTTACCGACGTTGTAAGAGGGCAAAATTGCCCGCCGAAAAAAATTGAAGAGATATGTATGAAGGTTAAATCGCATTTGGAGGTGAATGTATGAGCGAAATTAAAGTTAAGGCCGGTAAGTATAAGCCCGCATATCCGGGAGAGACGATCGTTGCGGAGAACAGGAGAAAGTATTTGGATCCCGGATACGAGCTGAAGAAGCTGAGATCGATCTCCGATGAGGATGTTGTGAGACTTCTTGGGCACAGAGTCCCGGGAGAAGCTTACAAGTCTGTGCATCCACCACTTGAAGAGCTCGGCGAACCCGCATGCCCAATTAGAGAGCTTGTAGAACCAACACCTGGTGCTAAAGCGGGAGATAGAATCAGATACATCCAGTTCACAGACTCCGTTTACTTCGCCCCTCTTGCTCCATATGTGAGAAGCTGGATGGCATTCTGGAGATACAGAGGTGTTGATCCAGGAACGCTTTCAGGAAGAGCTCCTCTTGAAATGAGAGAGCGCGATCTTGAGCTTGTTGCAAAGGAATTGCTCGAGACCGAAGTCTTCGATCCTGCAAGGGTCGGAGTTAGAGGTGCAACAGTTCACGGACATTCGCTGAGACTTGATGAGAATGGAATGATGTTCGATGCCCTCAGAAGGTACACGTTCGACAAGGCTACTGGCGAAGTCGTTTATGTGAAGGATCAGGTCGGCGTACCACTTGAAACTCCAGTTAGAGTTGGAAAGCCACTGCCAGAAGAAGAGCTAAAGAAGATGACAACGATCTACAGGGTAGACGGTGTATCCACAAGAGACGATCCAGAACTGCTAAACTGGGTAAAGAGAATTCACTTGCTGAGAACTCTCGCGGGATTCAAGCTTGAAAAGGCTGAAAAGGTGTGAGGTGATTTAAATGGCTGAAAAGAAGTTGTTTATTGATGCCCTGAAGAAGAAATTCAAGGAAGAGCCAACTGAGAAGCAGACAAGGTTCTACATCTACGATGGCTGGAAGCAGTCCGCAAGAAAGAGGGAGTTTGTTGAGTGGGCTCAGAAGATCTCTAAGGAAAGGGGAATTCCCGGCTATAACCCTGAGATGCATCTCGGTGGTATTCCGGTTGGTCAGAGAGTTCTGATGCCATATAAGATCTCTGGCACCGACGTTTATGTTGAAGGCGACGATCTGCACTACATAAACAATGCTGCAATGCAGCAGATGTGGGATGATATCAGAAGGACTGTCATAGTCGGTCTCGATGCTCCTCACGCATTGCTTGAAAAGAGGTTGGGTAAGGAAGTTACACCCGAAACGATCAACCAGTATCTGGAAGTCGTGAACCACGCACTGCCAGGCGGTGCGGTTGTTCAGGAGCACATGGTCGAAATTCATCCAGCGTTGGTTGCAGACTCCTATGTCAAGGTATTCACAGGCAACGATGAACTTGCGGATCAGATCGACAAGAAGTTCCTGATCGACATAAACAAGCAGTTCTCACCAGAGCAGGCTGAGGCTTTGAAGAAGGCGATCGGCAAGTCACTTTACCAGGTGACGAGGGTCCCGATAATCGTTGGCAGAGCTGCAGATGGAGGCACGATTTCAAGATGGTCCGCAATGCAGATCAGCATGGCGATGATAGCTTCATACAAGCTGATGGCCGGTGAGGCTGCGATTGCTGAGTTTGCATACGCTGCGAAGCATGCAGAAGTTATCCAGATGGCAACACTAACACCATGGAGAAGGGCAAGAGGTCCAAACGAACCCGGTGGATTGCCCTTCGGCTACTTAGCGGACATCGTTCAGACAAACAGAAAGTATCCAGACGATCCGGTCAAAGTTGCTCTTGAGACCCTCGCTGCTGGTTCCGTGATCTTTGACCAGCTCTGGTTCGGAATATACATGTCTGGAGGCGTTGGATTCACGCAGTATGCAACCGCAGTCTACACAGATGACATACTCGACGACTTCTGCTACTACATTGCGGATTATGTGAAGAAGAAGTACGGCGGATTTGCAAAGGCTCCGAGAACAATGGACACAGTTCTCGATGTTGCAACTGAAGCGACGCTCTACGGCTTGGAGCAGTACGAGCGCTTCCCCGCATTGATGGAGACTCATTTCGGTGGTTCTCAGAGGGCTTCAGTCCTCGCTGCTGCTTCAGGAGTTGGAACCGCAATCGCCACTGGAGACGCTCAGGCGGGAGTCAACGGGTGGTATCTGTCAATGATCCTCCACAAGGAGCACATGGGCAGACTCGGATTCTATGGTTACGACCAGCAGGACCAGCTCGGTATGACAAACAGCTTCTCCTACAGAAGCGACGAGGGCTTGCCACTGGAGCTGAGAGGTGCGAACTATCCGAACTACGCAATGAACGTCGGTCACAGCGGAGAATACGCTGGAATAGTCGCAGCAGCTCATGCAGCATGCAGGCACGCATGGTGCGTGAATCCGATCGTTAAAGTTGCATTTGCAGACCCATCACTGAAATTTGACTGGACCGAGCCAAGAAAGATGTTCGCGAAGGGTGCTCTGAGAGAATTCTTCCCAGACGGCGAGAGAGACGCGGTTATTCCACCGCACTAAATTTTTTATACTTTTTTAAAACTCACTTCGTGCGAAAAAAGGATTTATTGGAAGCTCTCAAGAAAGACGCTTTGAAGATCACATACCTCGATTTTGCTTTGGCCAGAAGATACCTGAGCGAGGAGTTTAAATTTGTTCCAGAGAGTCTTGGCAGAGCTTGGATTGAAGAGATCCTCCGTTACTTTGCTGAACACTTGTTCGAGTTAATGCGTATGGAGCGGGTAGATGAAGGTGAGATCGAGACGGAAAAATTCAAGGGGTTGATGGAAAGGCTGGAAAAGCAGGCTGAGAATGAATACGAAAAAGCCTTTTTAAAGATTTCAAGGGTTGTGGTTCCTTATCTAATATTCATCGCCCGCAAGCCGGTGCATTCAACGGGAATAAAATTTCCGGGTGGTAAGGGGATCAAGCAAGTGGGAGATAAGTACTACTGTCCCGCAAAGGAGAAACAACTGAATCCCTATTCCTTTTGTGAGTTCTGCGTCTGTGAAAAGCTCGAAGAGTAGAATTTCTCCAAGATGGCAATTAACTCCTCATCCTCGAGTCCGCCGACCTTTCCTGAAGGTTTGTTTTCAAGAATCCTCTCCGCAACCTCTTGGAAGACGCTGACCTCATATTCGCTTCCCTGAAGCTGAAAAACGGTTTTTCCCAAAATTTCACATTCCTTCAATCTTTTGAGGTAGGGGATCACCCCGACTACCTCTGTTCCGACTGCGTTTGCGAATTCTTCGACTATTCTTCGCTCTAATTCGAGGTCGAATTTAGAGTTAAGGATCAACCCTCCAACTTTGCTCCCAGCATTCTCAGCACCTTTGCATATGTTGTTTGCTGCGTACAGAGACAGGTATTCTCCAGAAGTAACGATGTAAACCTCGCTACCTCTTTTCATAGGAACAACAAAGCCTCCACAGACAACATCGCCCGGAACATCGTAGAGAATGATCTCTGTATTCCTCAAAATTCCGAGTCGGTCGATGAGTTCAAAAGCCAAAAGAAGTCCACGTCCCGCGCATCCAACGCCTGGCTCAGGTCCGCCAATTTCCGAGCATAGAACGTTTGCATATCCATTCACGAAGCAATTTCGAATATCCTCATTCTCCTTTAAGGCTTGAAGCACGGGTTTAACCCTTTTATTCCCTGTTAGCAATAAAGTTGTGTCTCTCTTTGGATCACAGCCTATAAGAGCAACTCTGTGCCCTTTTAAACCCCAGAAGGCGGACAGATGGCTTGAAACTGTTGACTTTCCAATTCCTCCTTTTCCGTAGATCGCAATGTTTCTCTGCACGTTTCTGCTTCGAGAGGGAATTTTTAAACTTATCGAAGTCAAAGGAAAGCATTAAAAATTTGAAATAGGAAAAATGGCAAAGCTTTTAACTTTGCGATTAAGCTGAGATCATGGCGGTTATAGTTGAAGGTGTTAGAACGCCCGTTGGCAGATTTGGAGGGATTCTTAAGGATTTTCAGGCATATGAACTGGGTTCGATTGTGATCAGGGGTTTGCTAAAAAAAATTAGCCATTAAGCCTGTGCCTACTAGGGATTCTGTTGAATTCTATCCAAGCAGACTTCCTAAGGGTAAGATAGAACTTGAAAAAGCTTTTGAATACGACGGAGTTGAGGTGCCAATTGATGAAGTGATCTTTGGCAATGTTTTGCAGTCCGCACAGGGTCAGAATCCCGCAAGACAGGCTTCAATTTATGCGGGGATTCCGAAAGAAATACCAGCTTTTACAGTGAACAAGGTATGTGCAAGTGGTCTCAAGGCAGTAGCTCTGGCTGCGCAGAGTATTGACTCGGAGAATGCGAAGTTTGTGATCGCAGGTGGTATGGAGAGTATGAGCAACGCTCCTTATGCCTTGAGAAAAGCAAGATGGGGATACAGAATGTCGGTAAATGCAACAGACGAGATCCTGGACCTAATGGTTTTCGATGGGCTGTGGGAAAAGTTCTACGGTTATCACATGGGCTTCACAGCTGAAAATGTTGCAGAGTTATACGGAATAAGTAGAGAGGAGCAGGACAGAATTGCCTATGAAAGCCACATGAGGGCGGTTAAGGCAATTGATGAGGGAAAATTCAGGGAAGAGATAATTCCTGTTGAAATAAGGCAGAAGAAGGAAATAATAAGGCACGAAATTGACGAACATCCGAGAAGGGACACAAGCCTTGAGAAACTCGCAGTTCTGCCTCCAGTTTTTAAGAAGAACGGCACAGTGACTGCTGGAAATGCAAGCGGTGTTAACGATGGTGCTTCCGCACTGCTAATAGCGGAAGAAAAGTCTGCCAAGGAGCTCGGATTGGAGCCAAAGGTAAAAATAGTCGCTTATGCTTCTGGAGCGATTGATCCAGCATACATGGGTCTCTCGGGCCCATTGTTGCGGTAAGAAAAGTTCTTTCAAAGGCGAACATGAAGCTTAGCGAAATCGGGTTGGTGGAGCTAAACGAAGCCTTCGCTGCACAAGCATTGGCGTGCATAAAGGAGCTCGGTCTCGATTGGAATATCACAAACGTGAATGGAAGCGGAATATCTCTGGGACATCCAATTGGAGCAACTGGAGCAAGAATTCTAACAACTCTGATCCATGAAATGGAACGCAGAGCGGTGGATTACGGACTTGCAACGCTGTGCGTTGGTGGAGGAATGGGAATGGCAATGATCGTCGAAAGAATTTAATCTTCTCTTTTAATTTCATCTTCTGAAAATTCTGCAAAAATTGCTATTGCTCTTCCCTCTGCCAATGCTGTTGCAACCTTCCTCCTCCCACTCTTCAGCAGCCTCCAAACTGTGCCCCTCGAAACACCCATTCTTTTCCCCGCTTCCTCTTGGGAAAGGCCCTCCAGGTCTATCAGCTTTATAGCCTCGAGCTCTGCGGGATCAAGAATTATTGGTTCCGGATTCAACATCGGAGATGGTATAAAGCTTTGAATTGCTGGAAATGAACCCAACATTACAGGCTTCGGACACCTGCCGCGTTTTCCACATCTATGCCTTCTCTGCCACACACAAAAATTTTGTGCAAAAGCTTAAATATCTTGCCATAAATCTGTGCATAAGCACAAAATGAGGTGGTGAATATGTGGAGAGGTTGGGGATTTAAGAGGTGGCCTGGATTTGGACCTTTCAGCCATTTACCGCCATGGGAAAGGCCTGGATGGATATTTGGGAGAGGAGCATGCTGGAGATGGTGGAAATACTATCCAAGGCTATTGCCAAGGCTTAGACTTCCAAAGCTGTCGCTCAGAGATGAGATCTCAGCTTTGGAGGAATACAGAAAAGAACTTGAAGAAGAAAAAGCAAGCATTGAAGAAGAGCTGAGAGAAGTAGAAAAGGAACTGGAAGAGCTCAGGAGGAGGGAAAACAAATGAGAATCGTTATTCCGACAGAGGATTCGAATGGGATCGATGCGAAGCTAAGCATGCATTTCGGAAGAGCGAATTTTTTTGCTATAGTAGACCTGGATGACGAAGTTAAGATCAGATTTGAAAAGAACACCGGAGAGCACTTTGGTGGCGGAAGGAAAGCTTCTCAGATCATCCTCGACTTCAAACCCGATGTCGTTATAACTCATGGAATTGGTGCGGGAGCTCTTGAAAAGTTTAAAGGTCGTGTAAACGTTTACAAGGCGCAAGGAAATACAATAGGAGATGCTATTTCCGCATTTAGAGCTGGAAAACTTCAGCCAATGACTGAAGCGGGATGTGAGGAGGGTATTCAATAGCACAAAGAATTTAAATTGGAATTCTTTTCAGGGACTATGGAGGATAGAAAAAAGCTCATTGAGGAACAGGATAAGAAGATCAGGGAAAAGATGAGCAAAGTAAAGCATAAGATAGCTGTGATCAGTGGAAAAGGTGGAGTTGGGAAGAGCACCGTCACCGTCAACCTCGCAATGGCCTTTGCTTTGAAGGGATATTCCGTGGGCATTCTCGATGCTGACATCCATGGCCCAAGTATACCCAAGATGCTTGGTCTCAAAGGCAGAAGACTTCAGGTTTCAAAGAACAATGAAATAATTCCTGTTTTCGGCCCAATGAACATAAGGGTAGTCTCAATGGACTTTTTACTGCAAAGCGATGAAGAACCAGTTATCTGGCGTGGGCCATTGAAGATGTCCGCGTTGAGACAGCTTTTGGTTGAAGTCGAATGGGGTGAGCTTGACTATCTGCTCATCGATCTGCCTCCCGGCACAGGAGATGAGCCTTTGAGCGTGGCGCAGTTGTTGCCTGACATGGATGGAGTTATAATAGTCACGATCCCGTCAGAAGTTTCCGAGAACGTTGTGAAGAAGTCCGTGAAGTTCGCAGAACTGCTAAAAATGAGGGTTTTGGGAATAATCGAAAACATGAGCTATCTGACATGCCCCAAATGCGGGGAGAGGATCGAAGTTTTCAATAGTGGAGCTGGGAGAAAAATTGCTGAAGCTTTCGGTATTCCAATGCTCGGTGAGATTCCATTAGATCCAAAGATTTCAAAGGAAGCGGATAGCGGAATGCCCTTCGTTGTAGATTTTGGCTCCACAACATCCAAGGCCTTTGATGAGATCGTTAACAAAATCGAGAAAACTTTGAATGGTTGAGTCTTCAAGAGTAATTCGAAAATATTTTTGGAGCTTTTTTGTTATGTATTGTATGTGCTAATGAGCTTCGAACTTCTTAATAAGTTAATCGCAGGTTTTCACAACTTTTTCAACTTCATCCAATATCTGGATATCCTCAATTGTCAAAGCAAATTTTGACAAAGGAAGCATCATAATTTCTTCATCTCCCTTGCCGACCTTGAACATTTTGCCCCCTTTGTGTTGAGGAGCGTTTGAAACATAAAATCTTTAGTATTTAAGATTTTAGCTGTGGATGGGCTCGCCCGGATTCGAACCGGGGAACTTCGCCGTGTCAAGGCGACGTCATAACCGCTAGACCACGAGCCCTGAAAAAATACGGTATTTTGACTTATGAATTTTGCGGTCTTAGTTCTTTGACCTTTCTCAGAATCGCATCTCTTAGCTTTTCTGCAATAATTTTTCCATCAACTTTACCCCTGAATTCACTCATCACCAGACCCATCAACGGTTTAAAGGCACTCTCGCCTTTTTCAGCGATCAGGTCTCTCTTTTCCTCTATTAGCTTCTGAATAAAGCTATCGAGATCTTTTTTTGAACCGATCAGCTCTTTTAATTCTTTTTTACTCGCAAAAGGCTTCTCTATGAGTATCCTTAGCGCATTATCTGCCCCTTCCTTGGCGATCTCTCCGTTTCTTATCATCTCTAGCACCATCCTAAAATGCTCCTCCTTGAGCGAGTCTACGTTTAAGTTTTCTCTCCTCAGCTCGGTCGGAATAACGTGAAGGACTCTCGCAACGATTGTAGGCTGTATCGAACTGGAAAATTCCTCAAAAAGCCTGTAATGTTTAGAGTCTGCGATCTCGAATGCAAGATCCTCTGGCAGAAGCTTTGCATATCTCTTCGCCCTTTCTTCGATCAATTCTGGGATCTCAACGTCAAGGAATTCATAAGAAAGCACTGGTGGTACGTCTGTTTCCGGATACATTCTCGCAGAACCGGGAAGCGGGCGGAGATATGAGGTAGTTCCATCTTCATTTGCCTTTCTCGTCTCCTCTGGAACGCCGATACTACAGTATTTCGCTCTCTCGATTATCCTGCGAAGGGCTCTCTCAGCCCTGTGTGGATCTCCCGCTGCAATTACAACCGCATCACTCTCGTTGGCTCCAACTGCCTTTTTAAGCATCTCAACTTCTTCTGAGGTTATTCCGTAAGCTGGAAGCTCGTCTGTGTGGAATATTCCGCCCAATCCAAAAGCTCTTGCTATATCTGCAAATTCGCTTCCAAGCCTTCTGC
The DNA here is from genome assembly GCA_030153385.1 of Archaeoglobaceae archaeon. GTDB lineage: Archaea > Halobacteriota > Archaeoglobi > Archaeoglobales > Archaeoglobaceae > WYZ-LMO2. The sequence goes on along the minus strand of JASKJN010000002.1, from coordinate 2,783 downwards.
CAGGCTGGATCTCTGTTCCAACTATTCCGGCAAAGTTTTTCAGCAATATTGCTTTTACAGTTTTTCCTCTCAAAATCTTCGATTTCGTGTTCGTGAAGATCTCCGTTACGTCGAAGATTTTCTCCAGAACCTGAGCATTTCTTTTTTGCAACTCTTCCCTTATTTTTAGCAGATTTAACTGTCTCAAAACCTCGTATTCCACGACTTTGTCGATCAAATCCAGTTCCTGAACACCTTTTATCTCAACTCTTGCTCCCCCTTTTATGCTAATATTCACATCCTGCCTTATCGTCCCTATGCCCCTCTTGACTTTCCTCGTCGATCTCAGGATCATTCCAATCTTTTTTGCTGTCTCTTTTGCGATTTCAGGCGTCTTTATGTCTGCCTTTGTTCCGATTTCGATTAGAGGAATTCCGAGTCTGTCCAGGGAGTAAACTGTAACCCCCTCTCCTTCTTCAACTTTTCTACATGCTTCTTCTTCAAGACAAAGCGTAGCTATTCCAATTTTTTCTCCTTTGACTTCTATTTCTCCGTCCAAAGCGACAAGAGCGGTTCTTTGGAACCCGGTAGTGTTGCTTCCGTCTATCACAATCTTTCTCATCACGTGGATTTCATCCAGAATTGTCATCTTCAGCATTTTTGCAACCTGAATCGCTATTCTGAGGGCTTCTCTGTTGATTTCTGTTGGTGGCTCCTCATCCGCCTCAACGAGACAGGTTGAATCATAGTATTTGTATAAAAACTTCTTCTTTCTCTCTACTTCTTCCTTAGCCGCTCTGTCTTCTTCTCCCATTTCGCTTCTTTTGAGCCTCAAATATCGCTTTATCTCAAGCCTTGCATCCTCTGAAGATTCTGTTGGACATCTGCAGAACAGCTTTTCCTCTGTATCGAGCTGTTGGTGTATCTCGATACCAACTTTCAACCCATACCAGTTTTCTTGAGACATACTCTCTTAATCCCCTCTTTTACATCTACCAAAATCGCCTCAGGAGCGATTATTGGCCTGTATCCGGAGAGAGCTTTGATAACTTCCATTGCCTGAAGTCCGCAGGTGATCGTGTAGCTGATCGGGTCTTTTTCAACCTTCGGATACTCCACTTCCCAGATCTTGACTCCATCGGGGAGGAAGATGGTAACGATGTCTGGAACGAATGGAACACCGACCTCTTCTGCTATTTTAGCGGTCTCTTCAATATGCTTGTGAGCTATGATCATATCAACGCCCCTCAATAGCTTTCTGAGCTCAGACCTGTCTTCCGGGTACAGATAGGAAATAACACAGCTCTCCTCTGATCTTGGATTTACGACGTCGTACTGATTCGTTTCCAAAGGATCGATACTGGGATCGAGTAGCGAGTCTACCTGCGATATGAAATCGGAGACATAGCGGATGCAACCTATCCCTGATCGCCAAAGAAGCTCGAGCATCATCCTGCTTCCTACAACCACAACGCTGTATTTGCTTAGGTATTCAATCCTCTGCTCATCCATTAGTTTATGCCAAAAAATATGCCTCATATTTCCTCAAATCTGCTCTTAAGGCTCTCTAATACCTTTGGAAGCGTTGTATATTCCATCTCCTCCGCTGACAATCTGTGTGGCTCAAATGGCCCGTTCCTACGCATGTATTCTGCGATCTCGTTAGCCTTCTGTCTTGCGTAATCGAAGGCGGGATCGTCGAACATGTCCACCGGGCCTATAAGCTTGCCGTTGCAGAGCTGGAATCCTGCGCATATGCATCTTGGAGGGCCATCAAAGCGGGTACATTTTGAGTATCTAAACGGGACAGGCATTATCGGTCCGTTATGACTTCCACGCATCCAACCGCTCACTAAGTGCGGGAATGAGAATGCCTCGAGGATTTCCCCGACCGCAGGCAATCCGCTCTGGGCTCTTACAATTGCAACAGGATCGTCCTTGCCAACATATTCACCAGCGAGCTGATACAGTTTCTCAGTGCTCACCACCGCTACTGGCTCATCAGTAGGCAATTTTCCGGGCTTTGGATAAACCCTCTTTATAACAAATCTGCTCTTTGCACCAATGAGAGCTAAAATGCTGTAAAGCTCCTCAGGACTTCTCATAAAGACTCTCTTGTGCTCCAGAATATCCCAGATCTCGAATACGAAGCCTGAGTGCATCGAAGGGTCGATAACAAGACCCGCAGTATTGAAGGGGTCTGCAAAGATCCTGAAGATCGGCAAGTTGAACGCCCCTGGCTCTGTTTTGTCCATCATGAAGACGAGAAAAGGTTCCGCTTTTCGTTCAGTGAACTCCATCTCTGCAATTCCTGGTCCAAGACCTCTAATATTTCCCGAGAATGCATCCTTAAGCAAGTCCTGTCCCGCGCCGTAGAGTTTCATTTCCTTTGCCTTCTCAGCACACTTCGTAAAAACATCCCATGCAAGTCCGTGTATTTCCTGATTGTCAACTCCCTTTCTGTGAGTCATTAGGAGCTCGAGATCATCTCCAGCGTTGAAAACACGGAAATCAAGTATTGTCTCATTCTCCACCGCTTTTCTCAAGCAGTCTTCAGCCATCTTTTTGATCTCCTCTGGAACGATCGCATGCCCTGCAACACTCCCAACATCCGCCTTTATCAGAGAGATCGTTACTCTCATGACTTGAATTTGGCGTAAATAATTTAAACTTTAGGGTTGTGATGATTAGTGTGATAATATGTTGGAAAGAGTGCCAACGGGTATACCCGGTTTTGATGAACTCTGTGATGGCGGTCTATTAAGAGACAGAAGTTATCTTATTTCTGGTCCATCTGGTTCGGG
>JASKJN010000069.1 GCA_030153385.1 Archaeoglobaceae archaeon | reverse complement strand
CTGCTACGCGACAGCGGGGAAGCCGTTGGAGGATGAGTTAACCACGGAAGAGGCTTTGGAAACCATAGACAGCCTTGATAGGCTCGGAGTAACGATCATTGCATTCTCTGGCGGGGAACCGCTTTCGAGGAGGGACATATTCCAGCTGACAAGCTACGCTGCAGAGAAGGGGATCTATGTAGCTCTTGCCACAAACGGAACGATGATAACAGAAGAGATGGCAAAGAAGATGAAGGAAAACGGGATAAGTTATCTTCAAATAAGCCTCGACGGGCTAAAAGAAACTCACGACTCCTTCAGAGGAATAAAAGGTGCTTTTGAAAGAACAGTTGAGGGGATCAAGAATGCGGTTAAGCACGGATTTTTTGTCAACATATCCATGACGGTAACCAAGCTGAACTACCATGAAGTTCCAGCGGTGATAGAACTCTGCGAAAAGCTCGGAGTGAACTGGTTCATGCACTACAACTTCATTCCAACCGGGAGGGGAAGAGAAGTATTTGATCTTGACATATCTCCTGAAGAAAGAGAGAGACTGCTGAGGATGCTCTATGAAAGAAACTTCAATTCGAATCTGAGCTTGTTATCAACCGCTCCGCAGTTTGCTCGAGTTGCACTGCAGTGCAATGGAGGCCTTATTCCGACGCATTTCTACAACATCAATGCGGGAGATCGGCTGAGAAAACTTGCGGACTTCATCGGGGGCTGTGGTGCGGGAAGATTTTACTTTGCCATAAAGGCTAATGGAGATATAACGCCCTGTGTCTTTTTCCCGCTTGTTGTTGGAAATGTTAGGGTTGACGATCTTGAAGAGCTGTGGAGTAAAAATGAAGTTTTTGAAGATCTTAGGAAAAAGGATAACATCGAGGGTTGTGGAAGTTGCGAATACCGCTACGTTTGTGGTGGCTGTAGAGCAAGAGCCTACAACTACTTTGGAAACTATTTGAAGCCAGATCCCGGTTGCATAAGGAATAAGGCCATCTGGAACTCCATTCTTGTGGGATGATTATGATCACTCTCCTAAATCCGAATGCAAACGTGGAAGTTGTGAAGTTTCTCCAGATCTCAACCCCTCCGCTCGGGCTGGGTTATCTTGCGTCCAATTTGCGGGAAAATGGTTTTAAGGTTAGAATTATCGATGATCTCGTCGAAAAGCTCAGTTTCGATGAACTTCTCAAAAGATTGAAGGGTTCGAAGATCGTTGGAATAACGTCCACGACTGCAACCTTCAACTCCGCATTGGCGTATGCTAAAAAGATAAAAAACGCTTTAAAAGACGTTTTTTAATCCTTGGTGGAGTTCATGTCAGTTTTGAACCGGAAAAAGCCCTTCAGAACGATTTTGTTGATGCGGTATGCATAGGTGAGGGAGAAGAGACGATCGTCGAAGTCGCTGAAAGGGTTGAGGCGGATAAGAGCTTGGAAGGTGTGAGGGGAGTTTACTATAAGGAAAATGGGAAAATCATAAGGAATGAGCGGAGGGGATTCATTGAAGATCTTGATTCTCTTCCCTTCCCAGCATACGACCTTATGCCCCTGGATAAATACACTGTTCTCGGTGAAAGACTTGAGCAGTTTCCCATGATAACTTCTCGCGGATGCCCATTTGCCTGCAGATACTGCAGTTCATCGCTATACATGGGCCACCGTTTTAGGGCAAGAAGTGCCCGAAATGTAGCAGACGAGATCGAGTGGCTTTGCGAAGAGTTCGAGGCGAAGCACATAGCTTTCGGAGATGACACGTTCACACTGAATAAAAAGAGAGTCGTGGATATATGCACGGAAATAAAGAAAAGAGGTTTGGAGATCACATGGAGCTGTTCCTCCCGGATCGACACGATCACCGCGGAATTGTTGAAGATGATGAAATCCGCGGGTTGCGTTGCAATCTACTACGGCATCGAGTCCGCAAGCAAGAGAATTCTTGATTATTACAGAAAGAAGATCTCGCTTGAGAAAGCTAAGGAAGTGGTGCGTGCGACGAAGAAAGCTGGAATCTCTGCAATCTGCTCTTTCATTCTCGGGGCCCCTATGGAGACAAAGGAGGAGATGAAAAAAACGCTTAAGCTCGCCTTGAAGCTCGATCCGGATTATGCACAGTTTTCGATCCTAACTCCGTACCCCGGAACTGAGATCTACGAGGAGGCGAAAAAAGAGAATTTGCTGTTAACCGAGGACTTTCAGGAATACACCGCAGGAAAGCCCGTGCTTAAAACTCTTGTATCCCCAGAAGATCTTGCAAAATTTCTGAAAAAATGCTACCTACGCTTCTATCTTCGTCCGAAGTTCATAGCAAGAGAGATCAGGAAGGGAAACATCAGACTGATTTTCAAGGTCCTGAAGAAAGCTATTGCAAGATCAAACTCTTTAGAAATGCCTGAAAGTTAGGTAAAATTGGGTAATGTAATACATTGCTGACTGTGGATTTTACTGATAACAGGAATAGCAGATAGGATCCCTTTATTTTTCCATTGTCATCTCCCCCATCAGAAGCTCAGCCCTCGCAAGCTTCTTGCGAGCTCGTAAATGCTCAGATTTGCAACGTTTTCAGAACCGAGAGCGCTCGTCAGGATGTGGATGAAAGCCTGCCTGCTCTGATTGTTGCTGTGAAGGAGGAGTCCAGCGTGAAAATTCTGCCATCTCAGCAAGGTATAGCCAGCAAATTCTTGTAGAACAGCAATGTGCTTCTCATCTACCGTTCTCTCAAGAAATTCAAGAAATCTCTCGCATGATGCTTCTGGATTGTAGGCAGTTGCAATCTGCGAGAAGCTGATAACATCTGGCCGATGCGGTTCAAGCTCCCATGTTTCGAGGTTCAGAGGCCTGTTTGCGAAGTTGACATATCTCGCATCGAGGTAGCATTCATCGAGTCGAACAAGTTTCTGATAACATATGTATACGTGCTTCTTTTTTGCTATGTTGCATTTAACATAGACACCATACCTGAACTCGTAGAGGTCTCCTGTTTCCTTGAGAAGGATGTAGGATCAAACCTGGTTTCTTGATAGTTTCAAAGTGCTTATCGTTTGTAATGTTACTGCAGAACTCTTTTTGTAGTAGTAGGGTGAAGTATCTTGTTAGTGATTCTCGTATGACCTCATCCTCAATATCATAAACTTCAGCCCAGTTTTTGAGAGGATAGACAACTTCTCTTCTTCCGCTTCCGAGTTCCTTCTCCAGAAAACTGATCAAATCTTTTGAATCCTTTGCTTCATCTAATTTTAGTTTTCTCTTCCTCTATATCTTTCCATTTTCAGCTCGGACAATAGAGTATTTACTCCCCTTTTGCCTCAGTTCGTATTCGGTGGCACTATCCTCGTTCCAATAGTTCAGCCAAGCTTCTGGTTCTCGAATTGGTAATTTTTGATCAAGAATGTAGATTTTATTGTTGATCCCAATTCCAGTGGCTACATGCCTAGGAATTTTAAAAAAGAAAAGTCTGCTATTTGGATAGAGATTCAACAATATTGTTGCTGTTAGTTTGGCGTAATCTCCGCAGATAGCTAGCTGATATTTAATAGTTTTTGATACTGGCAAACTAAGTATGCTGAGCAAGCCAAACATGCTAAATATGAGTGTGTCGAGTACTCTTTCAAATAGATCACGTATATTCTGCCGCAGACTACTACTTCCTTCACCTCTTTTTATACTTTGTCAAAATCTATAACCTCTATAAAATTTTTCGCTTGATTTGAAGTCTAACAGTCACAACTATGGTTTGAACCACTCACACTCAAGCTTCCACTTGTGATAGTAGAAATCCAGCATGTGCACGATACCGCTCAGAATCATTGCAAGCACAAAATTCAAAGCAGTCAGGCCAGCGAGAAGTATAAGAAATGGGACAAGAACGAGCACGAGATGAATTTTTAGAGCTTTCCTGTACTTCTCCTCAGCACCGGGCGTTTTATCGGGAGCGAAAACAGCCTTGACAGCGATGGCGGAGAGGAATGTTGCCAAGATCATTATCTCCTCCGGATTTTTTCTCGGTTTCATGTAGCGAATAGCATCTTTTACCCTGTTCGGCGTGCAGGTCTCGCTGAAGCCAGCCCTGATAGCCTCTTCTGGAACACGAAGGCTTGCAGCAGCATCTTCTCTCCCATTATGAGCCTGATCAGATCTGAAGCTGAAGATCCAGAGCTTCTCATTCGGATCCACCGAGCAGTCCTGAATGTAGTGCAAAGCTCTACCAAGATACTCCTTGTATCTTCCATCCGCTCTGAGATACGCTTTTCTTGCTTTTTTCAGATAATCGAATGCCAGATTCGCTGCCTCATCTCCGTGATGTGACACTCTGACGCGATAGACTCTTCTCTTTCCAGCCCTGTACGTGTAGTCTGGCTGTTTATCAGGCAGAATGCACGCTTCGACTATTTCTGCTGAGGAACTCAAGCCAAAGCCCGAACACACGGCTCTCGTAATCCTTCTGTGAGTCTCCCATTTCATACTACATCCCTCATCACGAATAGGGAGGAAAGTTTCTGAAACAGCCTCGAGAAGGACAAGAGAGAACTCGTGTTGGACAAGTTGAATGAGCTGAATTCCTAGTCTATGTAAACACATTCTAGCCCGATCATTCCAGCTACGTCTCTTTGCCCTTTATCGCTTGTGACAAGTTTTGCCTTTAAGTTTTTAGCTTGTGATAAAAATAAGCAGTCGTAAACGGGAAGGTTGTAATTTATGGCAACCTTCAAAGCTTCACTCAAATATTTCTCACTCCGCTCTAGTGTTAACACTTTCTCTCTAACGAGCTTTGTCATCTGTTCGTAAAGTGCTAAGGCCTGCTCCTCGGTTATTAGATTATACTTTCTCATGTACTTCCATATTGCATTCGTAGTCTCTATAGCGAGAATGTCAACAGCATGCGGTTCTAAGTTTGGATTTAGGTAGGTGATTACTTTATCCCATCCCTCCTCTTTTAATAGAAACTTTGAAAAAGCTGAGGAATCAATGACTATCACGATCCTCCCTCAACAGCTTCTGTGCGGTCCCCTTTGGTGCTGTAGGCAGGGTTTGGATGAAACTCACTACCTCTTGGAGAGCATTTTTCTTTTTGTACTCCTCGATTTTCTTCTTTATGAATTCTCTGATTTCTTCACTCCAGTTAATCTCACCCTTCAACTTATCCATTTCGCGCTTGATTTCTGGAGGTATGCGAATACTAATAATGTTGCTCATGTAATTCACCTCATGGTATATTGGTAATACATGTATATAAACATTTGCTTACAACTGAAAGCGGCAAGCTAATTTACACTCTTCCATTCCGGGCAGCACTGAATGACCTTTACAATAGGTTTTCCGAGTACTTCGGAAAAGAAAATGTAGGGCTACTGCACTCAACAGCATTCATAGAGTACGTAGAAGGAGCTGAAAGCGATATCGAGATTGAAAAGAAGGTGAACGCTGCAGAGCTTCTGGCAATGCCTGTAATGCTCTCAACACCCGATCAGGTCTTTCTAACCTCGCTCAACTACTACGGTTCCGACAAGGTGGTCGCAGTTTATCCGGGATCTGCCATAGTCGTAGACGAGATCCAGGCCTATACACCAGAAATGGCGGCAGTTTTTCTGCAAACTCTGAAACTCATAAAAGATGCTGGTGGGAGAGTACTTGTGATTACTGCAACACTGCCACCATACCTGAGGAAATTCCTCAGAAAAGATCGTTTTGAAATTGTCGATGTTTTTAAAGAAGCTAGAAGACACAGGCTTAAAGTAAAGAATCGCTACATAAAGAGGCACCGCGTCAAACTTGTTGAGAAGTCTCTCTTCAGTTATCCTGAGAACGGTGACATTAGCTTTGATGGTCGTGATGAAGTTATATCTCACATCCAAACTTTCGAAGAACATGGGCTTAAGAGTATTTTAATAGTCCTCAACAATGTTAGAAAAGCCATAAAAGCCTACGAGGAGCTTCCCGGAGAGGAGCTAAAAGGATGGAAAATCTACCTGCTTCACTCACGCCTTCCAGAAAAAAGGAAGTCCGAAGTAATTGAGGAATTGAAGAACAGCCTTAAAGCAGGGAAAAAAGTCATTCTAATAGCAACCCAAGTCGTTGAGGCG
>JASKJN010000017.1 GCA_030153385.1 Archaeoglobaceae archaeon | reverse complement strand
AACACCAGCGATGATTGAGAGAGTTAAGAAGTTCGCAGAAAAGGGCGTTACTGTAGTGGCAACTGGAAATGCTATCACAAAGTTAACTCAGGCGGGAATAAATGCGAAATATGCGGTCCTTCACGAACTAACTCAATTTTTGCTTGATCCCAACTGGAAGGGCTTTGACGGAAAAGGAAACTACGACGTTGTACTCATGCTGGGCACAATTTACTACCATGGCTCCCAGATGCTTGCAGCGCTCAAGAACTTTGCTCCACACATAAGAGCAATTTCAATTGACCGCTACTATCATCCGAATGCAGCGATGAGCTTTGGAAATCTCTGGAGAAAGGAAGAGGAAGACTATTTGGCTTTGCTCGATGAGATAGTTTCTGAACTCTAAATTTTTTCTTTTTAAAGGCTTCCGAAACAATTTTCTATTCTTATAATCGCTTCAATATATGGTCTTCGATGATATCTTAGAATTGCTGAGAAATTTCAGAGATCGCAGAGATTGGCTTAGATACCACACACCAAAGAATCTCGCCCTATCGATTGCAATAGAGGCTTCAGAGCTTCTGGAACTCTTCCAATGGACTACGAATGCTGATGAAGAGAGAAAGGTTCTGGATAAAAAGAAAAAGGAAATTGAAGAAGAAATTGCAGACATAGCAATCTACCTGCTTTACTTTTGCGATGTTGCGGGGTTGGATCTGGAAAAAGCCATAAGAGAGAAGATTGCAAAGAATGAAAATAGATTTCCTTTGGAGAGCTGAAAATTTTTCAAGCTAAGTTATCCTGATTCTTGGCTCATAAAGTTTCTGTATCTCTTCAAATTTCTCCTTGCTGAGCAAGTGAATGTTCACACGCTCATCATTGCTGAGCAATTTGACGAGCCTCGAATATTCCTCAAATTTTAGCTTTGAAGGTATTTTTGATGATACAATCAGCAGATCAAGATCGGAACTGAGTGTATGCTCTCTCCGCGCAAAACTGCCTACTATGAAGACTTCACAGTCTTCAAAGACTTCTATAGCTTTTATTTTTATCTCCCTTGCAATCTCAAAAGCTTTTGCGAAGAACTCCTCATTTTTCTTTAGCTTCCGGTAGTAATCGATCATAGCATTTCCAAGAATTTTTTCGCTAAAGAAATGCTCTTTTCGGCAATCTCTTTTGAATATTCAACGTCAAAATACCTTGAGGCTGTGTAAGCAAGCTCTATTTCTCTTATAGTATCCAAATTCTCTTTGTAAAAGCTCTCAAGCTCTGCAAGTTCGAATAGAATTCGAAAATTGTGTGTTTTTGGTATCTCTCCAAATCGCTTCGAGATCAGAAATTTTAGCCCGAGTTGTATTGATTGCTCAACAAAGAACATTACAAAGTCGAATTCCTGTTTTTCGAAGCTTTCAACTGCCTTTTTGTAAAATTTGAGTGCCTTTTGCTTCAGAAAATCCATATGTCTATTTCGATATCCATGTATAAGTTTTTATCGATTGGACAAAGGTTTTATATTTGCTGCAAACTTGGAGTATGAAGAGCAGAATTGCAGAAGTTTTAAAGCTCAGATTTGAGCCCGTGGCAATAATATGGTGCGATGAAAGGCCTGAGGGGGCAAAACAGTTCAAAGAGGGACAATGGGGTTGCGTGATGTGGATGCTTGCAAGAGCTGCAAAGGGCGAAGTAATTGCTTTCGACAGAAAGCACTTCGGTTGTCAGGGTGGTGCTACGGGTTTGGGCTTCGGAAACCATTATTACAATTTCCTCGGAGGTATCGAGGGTTTTTGTAGATTTCTCTCCACAGGATTCGAAAGCTGGAACAAAGAGCTTTTGATAAATTTAAAGGAAAATCTTAGAGATGACGTTTACGAGAAGTTGCTTAAGGGTGAGAGATACAAGAAAAGTCCAGAGTTCGTAAGAAAATTCGTAGAAAATCTGCCCGCTGTTGATATTCCAAACGAATACGTGATATTTAAGCCCTTGAGTAGGGTTGAAAATGAGGAGCCAGTGGTAGTTATTTTCATCGCAAACCCGCATCAGCTCTCAGCCCTCGTCATTCTGGCAAATTATGCTCGAGAGACGAATGATAACGTGATTATCCCGATGGGAGCGGGTTGCCACCAGATAGGAATCTATCCATACAGAGAAGCAAGATCAGAAAATCCAAGGGCAGTTGTAGGGCTTACGGATTTGGATGCCAGGCTTAACGTTCGTGCTTTGCTCGGTGACGACGTTTTTACCTTTGCTGTGCCTTATAAGATGTTCAAAGAAATGGAGGAGAACGTAAAGGATAGCTTCCTCGAAATCGGAACGTGGACTAAGCTTTCTGAGTTATGAAGGGTTCTAAGGAATTTATTTCAGTGATAGTAAAATTTATGTATGCGAAGTTATCCTTAAAATATAATAAACTAGGTGAAGGTAGGTTATGAAAGAACGCTTTCCGTTAATAAAAAGTAAAAACAGGTTTGTAAGATATTTTGGATATATTATCTATAGTATTGTTGGTTTCTTTGCTTTTCTAATCGTTTTGGCAACAATAGTAGCAATTTTTGCCCCGCCTTCAGATCAAAGTTCCTCAAAGCAAAGTTCAATACAAAAGGAGAAAGAATATGTAAACGTATCGTTTGAAGACTTCGATGAGCTTTTTGGATTGAGAAGCAAATTGACGGATTATCAGAAAAAGGAACTTTTCGAAAGGGAATACAAAGGCAAATATGTGGTTTGGAGTTGTGAATTGGTTGAGGTATCTGAAGACGGAAGCGAGGCACGATTCAGGTGCAAACCAAGCACATGGACTTGGGATTTAATTGTAAAATTTAGAAGTGATCAGAAGGGAAAATTGCTAAAATACCAGAAGGGGGATATTGTAACTGTAGAAGGTATGATTTGGAGCTACTCAGAGCTTTTTGGTCATAGATTAACTGATGGGATAATTTTAGAGAGGGGATGAAATATGAGTAGAACGGGAGAGATGGTTTTGGGCATATTGGGTGGTGTGTTTGGAATTCTGGCTGCGATGTTTGTCGGTGCGATTGGGGGGATAGGAGAGGCAGTTGGTGCTTTTGGATACGAGGAACTTTATCTAAGAGCTGGAGCTGGATTGCTACTGGGAGCTCTTGCTATAGTAGGTGGTGCAATAGTCAATAAAAACAATAAGGCAGGCGGAATACTTATGCTGGTGAGTGCAATATTCGGATTGTTTGCATTGGGTCCTCTTTGGGTTTTGTCATTCATTCTGCTATTGGTGGGCGGGATTCTGGCTTTGAGGAGTAAATGAGGAGGGTATATGTGGAGATACTCCCTTATAGCAATTGTTGTTATAGCAACATTACTTTCAGGTTGTATGTCAGAGAATCCAAAGCCTACTTCTACTCCAACACCCACACCCATTCCAACACCTGCAGCATTTAACGAGAACGAGCTAGTTAAAAGAATTGACATAAAATTGAATCCAGAGAAGTACTCAAAATATATCGACTATATCAATGTAGCCAAAAAAGGCGAACAATTGACTGTTAGCTATGTAGCCTACATGTCTGGATCAGAGGGTGTGCTATACAGGCAAATGATGAGAGTTATTGATGTCGTTGGTGAATATCTAAATGAGAGAGACACTGAGATTAAGACTGTAAAATTCAAAGCAGTAGATAGTAGTGGAGAGGAGTATGTATTTGAGATTGCAAGAGAAGACATACCAAAATTGCTTAACGAACAATGTGGTTTTATTGAGTGGGAAAAAGCAGTTCTACATGGTGAAAAATATTCGTGTGTAGCTCAGCTATTGCCTTCGGGAACCAGAATAGAAAACCTATCTCAAATAGGAAAAATCATTCCGCAGTGATAGTGGTAGTGCATATCTGGGTTACGTGAACGCACGGCTGGTCGGAAGTGAGTTGGTAGTGGGATATGCTAGCTACAGCACAGATTTGGAGAACAATGTGTATGGAATGATGGTAGAGGTTATGAAAGTAATACGGGAGTACATAGGGGAAAAAGGGTTGAATGTTGAGAAAGTAAAAATCGTTCATACGCTAAGAGATAACGATGGAGAGTATGTTCTGCAGATCACTCCTGAAGAGATGGAAAAGTTCATTACATTAGAGTGGGGTTTTAAGGAGTGGAAAAGTAAAGTCTTAGAGAGAATCTCAAAAAGGGTTTACTAGTCTTGAATCGTAATAAAAAATCAGGGATTCATCTCGTAGGCATCCTTCAGCGAATAAACTTCCTCCAAAACTTTTTCAAACCTCTCATTGCTCGGAATTGGTCTCCTTATCATTTTCTTGCAGTAATCCATCTGCTTTTCCGTCGCACTCGGCTTCGCCATCAATTCAACTGCAAACTTCGAGAAATCCCTTACGAAGACTTCGAAGATCTGATCGAGGAGTTCATCGCTAACGTCATACATTCCCTTGTAAACCTTTACCGCCTCGATGATAAGCTGTCCGTAAACAAGTAGGGTGAACAGCTCTCCAAGAGTTGCGAGGAAATCGAAATCCTTCATCTGCTCAGCGCTTGGTGGTGCATTTGCAATCATTTCTCTGAATACCTCTATCTGCTCCTTGAATACGTTCACATTGGGTAGATCAACGCTGTTATAGACTTTCCTATAATCGTGGAACTTTACCTTTTCAAGACCTCCCGCAGGACCCTGGTTGAACAGAAATTCGTCGTGCTTAGCGACATCCATTTTTGGCACTTCTGGGAATTCAGACGGGTTGAAGAGATAATTTGGCAGGAATTTAAGAATCAGCGCCATGTTCACGTGCACCGTTCCCTCAAGCTTTGGAAGTGCTCTTATATATTTGGCCGCCATCTCGAAGTAAGTGTCCTTCTCAAAGCCTTTCGCAGCGATAACGTCCCAGAGAAGGTTTATAACTTCCTCTCCCTCTCTCGTAACCTTTGATTTCACAATAGCATTGTAGAGCAGATATCGTCTGTCATTTAGCGATGCAACTCGCATGTAATCGCAGGCCCTTCTTGCGAAAAGCTTCATGGCGACGAGTCTGCAATAAGCATCAACAAAAAGCCTTTTCACGTGAGGGAAGTCTGTGACATGCATTCCGTAAAGGATGCGCTTAGATGCGTGGTTTATGGCTTCGTAGAATGCATGTGTGCAGATCCCAATTGACGCCCAGCCGAGATTGAACTTGCCCACATTCACGGTGTTCAATGCCGCATCCCATGCCTCTTCTCCCTTCTCCAAAATATCCTCTTCGGTTACGGGATAATCGTGTATCAAAAAGTCGCCTACGAACATCTGCGACGCAACGATGTTCTTTATTAGCTGGTAATACCTCTCATCTCTTCGAAGGGCAAAGAAGACAAACCTGCTTTTGTCCATATCGTATGGCGGGCTTCCATCAGGATTTGCAAATCTTGCAAATGTCGAAATTATGCTCGCAACATTCGAATTGCCAATGTAGTATTTTCTCCCGTAGGCTTTCCAAGTTCCGTCTGGCTGAGGAATTAGCTTAGTCTCAGTAGCATAGATATCCGCCCCATGCTCCCTTTCCGATAATCCGAATGCAAATACTCCGCCGTTCTTTAGTATCTCCGCAACTTCCCTCTTTATCTTTTCATTCTTGCTCATCCATATAGGCCCAAGACCGAGAATCGTAACCTGCCAGGTATACCAGTATGCTAGGCTGTAGAAGGCGAGAACCTCATTGTAATCACATATCCTCCAAGTATCCCATCTTGCATTTGGGTCGTCGGAGTATTGCGGGGGTGTCAGGAAGGTATAAAAGATCTTTTCGTTCTTCTGAAACTCCAGGAAGTCCTCATACCATGTCATCTTCCTGTCATTCTCCTTCAGCTTATTCTTTCCCATCCTTTCGAAAAAATCAATCGTCTTCAGAATCAGCTCCCTACTTCTCTCGTCCAAATGGTCTCCTTTAAATTTTTTTGGATTCAGCAGAATCATATGGAAGCTGATCTTCTGGAATTTAAAAGAATTGCGAAAAATCAGTGCTCACAAACGTTTAAGAGTTCGTAATAGATCTTCTCGATCTTCCGTGAAACTACTTCCCAGTTAAAATTTTCTTCCACAGCTCTTCTTCCCATCTTTCCGAGATTGGTCGCTAAACGATCGTCATTCAGAATCTCCTTAATACCATCCACGAGTTCTGAATGGTCGCTAAAGGTGATTCCACCGTTCAATGCCACCTCAGCAACTCCGGGAGTGTTAGCTGATATTACTGGTGTTGAACAAGCCATTGCCTCAAGCAAAACTATTCCAAATGCCTCAAGTCTTGAGAATGATGGTAGAACAAGCACTCTTGCTCTCTGCATCCACTCCACAACGCTTTTTTTCGACACTCTCCCGGTAAATAGTGCATCAACGCTTAGCTTTTCAGCAAGTCTTTCAAATCCTTTCCTGTCCGCTCCATCGCCTACGATTACAAGCTTGGCCCTCATTTCTTTCTGAACCTCAGCCATCGCTTTTATGAGCGTCGAAACTCCCTTGTAGGCAACCAGTCTGCCAACATAAAGTACTATGGCTTTTCTTTTTCCAGCATCGATTCCAGGGCTGAATTCGTTTATATCCACTGCATTCGGAACAATTCTAACCTTGTCCATGAATTTAGAAAGTACTGGCGAAGTCTCTGCGTAGCTTTTCGTCGTGGCAATGATCAGATCCGCCTTCTCGAGCAGTTTGCTAACCAGAGACTCGTTGATCTTCTCAATGCTCCTACCAATGAACCTTGGCAAAAAATACCCATCCACCTTACTCGGCACGATCACATCGTTGTGATAAGTCACTACATGTGGTCTATTCTCATCTTCCGCAATTTTGGCCATTTTTAATGCGAAGAATGGTGAAGGGACGTGAGAGTGATAGATCTGAGCCTTTACTCTGGGGAAAGATAGCGGAATGGGCGAGTAAGGTATTTTAAGAGATCTAACAACCACATCAGAGCCAGATGAGGATAAAACCACAACTTCATGACCCATTGCCCTCAAATTCTCTGCCAAATTTTTTGCATGGATCTCTATGCCCCCGATATGGGGCGGATAGTATGGTGTAGCAATGGCTACTCTCACGTATCCTGCTAAATACTGCGAGTTAAAAGATTATGGTTGGAGGGCTGGGAAGCTCAATTCCTTGTGCTCTATCCACTCCCTGAGCAGGCTTTTTAGCCACTCTATGGCTTTTACTTCAATATCGTATACTGTGATTATCCCGATCAGCTCGCCCCTTTTTATGTCTCCATCAGCGACTGGAAGAAATACTACTTTCTCTATCTCCTTCTCTTCCTCCAATTTTCTCATTCTTCTTTGAACTGCTTCCAAAACAATGCCAAAAGGATGCCTCATTATGCCGAAAGGATAGACTATCGTGTTCTTAGGCAACTTCAACCTCTTTATTGAAACCACACAGGCCTCTCCAGCTTTTAATTTCTTGTTTTCATCTGCAATCAAAAAATCCCATCTTGCAACCGCGGACCTCTTAAAGCCGTATGGCTATGCCTTAATGGCATTCCTTATAACTCCTCTGCCACTTCTATGAACAGTCGTAAAAGACTTCTCCTCCCCTTTTAAAACCTCCTTCAGATCCTTTAAATCGACGAAATATACTGCCAAAGCCCCTAGCATATCTCCTTGCTCGATTTTGCCATCTTCAACAGGCAAGAAGATCGCATGCTTGAGCTTTCTTTCTTCCTCGACTCTTTTTGGCGTCCCATGCTGTATTACGTCTATCAGTGATCCGTAGGCGTTAGACATGAATCCAGTTGGAACGACTACGGTGTTCTTTGGCAGTGAAATGCATCTTATTTTCAACTTTAACAATTTCATTTCGCCTTATACTGCGATTCTCGTCCGATATTACTGGCTCTAAAAGGGCGATATGAACTCTCCCATACAATACGTCATTCATTCTGAGCGTTTTCCTTATCAAATTCCCATTGTCTTTCCAAGTGATCCTCCCAGTTTTCTGCTCACTGACGATGTCAAAGCTTTGCTGTCCAAGTCCGAAAGTTTTACCAATGAAGTCTGTTCGAACAAAAAAGACCTTTATGACACCAATTAAGTCGCATTTCTTGATCACTCCGCTTTCCAGTGGAAGGAAGATGGCCTGACTTATGCACTTCTCCTCTTCGACCATAGAAGGTCTGCCGTATTCAACAACGCTTATCGTGGTGCCAAGAGCATGACGGGCTTCGTTCAAACAACCGACCATGGTATTGGCGGGAATCGAAATTCTTTGAACATTAACAATTGCAGGCTTGCCTTTTTCGACAGGGGTATCTTTTTCCGCAATTAAAGGTTTTAGCTGAGTAAAAGAAGCCATTCTGAACTCTGAAGGCTTTATTTCCCATTCGATCTTTTCGAGCTTATCTCCCACGAGTCCTGTTCAGTATCTCATTTCAAACTTCATAACGCCATACCCTATTATAACTATTAAACGTTATGCTCTATAAACTTTTCTGCGAATACTTAAAGAAAAAACTAAATCCTCTCAGTCCAAAATTTATTATGGAAAAGCCAATACTTCAAGTCGCCTTAGACCTCGTAGAGTTGAGGAGGGCGATCGAGATCGCTCAAGAAGCCATTGAAGGTGGTGCGGATTGGATCGAGGCTGGAACGCCTTTAATAAAGAGCGAGGGGATGAATGCGGTTAGAGAGCTAAAGAAAAATTTTCGCGATCACAGGATCGTTGCGGACATGAAAACGATCGATACTGGCGCAATGGAAGTTGAAATGGCAGCAAAAAGTGGGGCGGATATTGTTATAATCCTTGCTCTATCAAACGACGCTACAATTGCGGAAGCGATACGAGCGGGGAGGAAGTATGGATGTGCGATCATGGCGGATCTCATAAATCATCCAGATCCTGTAAAAAGAGCTAAAGAGCTCGAAGAAATGGGCGTTGACTATTTGAATGTTCATGTCGGAATAGATCAGCAAATGGTTGGAATTGATCCGTTGGAAGTTCTTAAAAATGTCGTTGGAAGCGTAAATATACCAATAGCAACTGCAGGTGGACTTGACGCTGAGAAGGCATCCGTTTGCGTATCTCTTGGAGCGAAGATCGTTATTGTTGGAAGTAATATTGTCAAATCAAGAAACGTTGTTGAGTCCGCTAAGAAAGTAAGAGAGGCCATTGATCGTAAATCGGGAGTCTATGTCAGGAAAAGCATGGACGAAGAAACACGTGAGCTTCTGATGAAAGTTTCAACACCAAATGTAAGCGACGCTATGCATCGTGCAAGGGCTATGAGCGGAATTTATCCCTTGGTGAGGGGAAAGAAGATCGTGGGCAAGGCGGTTACGGTTAGCACAATGGATGGAGACTGGGCGAAGCCAGTTGAAGCTATAAATGTAGCCAATGAGGGGGAAGTAATCGTTATAAAGTGCTCTGGCGACACCGCAGCGGTTTGGGGGGAACTTGCAACGAGAAGCTGTCTTAACAGAAAGATAGCGGGCGTAATAATTGATGGGGCGGTCAGGGACGTTGACGATATCAGGGCGCTCGGATTTCCGGTGTTTGCAAAAAGAGAAGTTCCAAACGCTGGAGAACCGAAGGGTTTTGGAGAAATAAACGTTAGAATAATCTGTGGAGGAATTGAAGTTAATCCAGGAGACTGGATAATTGCTGATGATAACGGAGTGATGGTCATTCCAAAACAGAGAGCGTATGAGATCGCAAAAAGGGCTTTTGAGGTAAAGAAGTCTGAGGACAGGATCAGAGCGGAAATAGAGGAGAAAGGGAGAACACTTGCAGATGTTGTGGAGCTTTATAAATGGGAGAAAGTTAGACAATAGTCGAAATTGATTTAGTCAATTAGTTAAATTTATAAGCTGAGAGAAAAATTAGCTTTGTGGAACATCGAAGGTTTGCGGAGCGAATTTGTGGAGAGATAGCGCTCGCTGATCATCATGGTGAGGCGATGAAAAAATGGAGGCAGATCTTCTCCATTTCTCAGAGCGAAATTGCAAGGAAACTCGGAATATCCCCTTCAGTTATAAGCGATTATGAGGCGGGAAGGAGAAGTCCGGGTGTAGCATTCATAAAGAGATTTGTTTTGGCACTCATAGAGATCGATTCCCAGAGACCGAATCCAGTAATTTCGAAATACCTCGATCTACCCGAGCTTTCTTCAGCGATAATAGACCTCGCAGAATACTCGAGAGGGGTGGAAATAGAGGAATTTTGCTCAAAGATTGAGGGTGAGAGACTTAATAAGTTCGAAAAGCTGGTAAATGGACATACCGTGATCGATAGCATTAATGCGATTTTGATGCTGAATGCATATGACTTCTACAGACTCTTCGGATTCACGAGTGAAAGAGCTCTTGTTTTCACAAAGGTAACAAGCGGAAGATCGCCCCTGGTTGCTGTGAGAGTTTCATGCTTGAAGCCTTCCGCTGTCGTCCTTCATGGCATTTCAAAAGTCGACGAGATGGCGATAAAAATTGCTGAGGCGGAGAAGATCCCGCTTATTCGAACTCAGCTTGAAATTGGTGAGGTGATAGAAAGGCTCAGGAGGGATTTTATATGATCGGAATAGTTTCTTACGGCACTTACATTCCAAAGTTTAGAATTAAGGTGGAAGAGATTGCAAGAATCTGGGGAGAAGATCCAGTCGCCATAAAGAGTGGATTGGGCGTTGCAGAAAAGTCTGTTCCAGATATCGATGAGGACACAGCAACAATGGCTGTCGAGGCTGGAAGAGAGGCGTTAATGAGGGCAAAGATTCCTGCGGAAAAAATAGGAGCGGTCTTTGTTGGCTCCGAAAGTCATCCCTATGCTGTAAAGCCTACAGCAACGATTGTTGGTGAGGCTTTGGGTATAGGGAACTACTATTACTGTGCAGATCTCGAATTCGCATGCAAAGCTGCCACCGCTGGAATGCAGATTTGCTACGCTTTAGTAAAGTCGGGAATGATTGAATACGGTATGTCCATAGGTTCCGACACCGCTCAATCAAAGCCCGGAGACGCCCTCGAATATACTGCTGGTGCGGGAGCTTCTGCAATCATCATAGGAAAAGATCCGATTGCTGAAATCGAGGCAACGGTTTCTTACACAAGCGACACGCCGGATTTCTGGAGACGAGAACTTCAGCCTTACCCGAGTCATGGTGGCAGATTCACCGGAGCTCCCGCCTATTTCAGGCATGTGACTTCAGCTGCAAAAAGGCTCATGGAGCTTTTGGGATACAGCGAAAAGGACTTTGATTATGCGGTCTTTCACCAGCCAAATGCAAAGTTTCCTCAAAGAGTTGCGGGAATGCTTGGGTTTAAAGAAGAGAAAATTGTAGATGGTATGATCGTTAGGGCAATCGGAAATACTTACTCTGCAGCATCGCTCTTGGGTTTATGCGGAATTCTGGATGTGGCAAAACCAGACCAGAGGATTCTCCTTGTCTCCTTTGGTTCTGGAGCGGGGAGCGATGCCTTCGCAATAAGAGTTACAGATAAAATTCTAGACTATCCGAGAAATGTAAGGGTCTGGGATAAAGTGAAAAACTGCGTTTATCTCGATTACGCGCTCTATCTGAAGCACAGGAGGATGATAAAATGAGGGTTGCGGTCATCGGAGTTGGATGCACCGAGTTCGGCGAGCTATGGGAAAAGAGTTTTCGGAGCATATTTCTTGAAGCGGGAATAGAAGCTTTAATGGACTGCGGAATTGAGGGGAAAGAGATTGGGGCGATCTATGTTGGAAACATGAGCGGTGGGAAGTTTATAGACCAGGAGCACATCGCAGCTTTAATTGCGGATCACGCCGGTCTTGCGGAGTTTGGAATCCCGGCGGTAAGGGTTGAAAATGCGGATGCGAGCGGTGGATCCGCTTTTAGGCAAGCCTTCATGGCTGTCGCCTCAGGAATGCACGACATTGTTATCGCTGCGGGTGTTGAAAAGGTAACAGATTCCGTTGATCCAATGGGAGTTCTTTCCACTTCTGTTGATCAGGAATGGGAGAGGTTTGTGGGTGCAAATCTTCCCGCTCTGTATGCGATAATCGCAAGAAGGCACATGCATGAATTTGGAACTACGGAAGAAGACCTTGCAAGAGTTGCTGTTAAGAATCACAAAAATGCTGTTCACAATCCAAAGGCTCAGTTCAGGAGAGAGATAAGGGTTGAAGATGTTCTTTCCTCGGAAGTTGTTGCAGATCCGCTTAGGGTTCTTGATTGCGCTCCTTTGAGCGACGGTGCTTCAGCTGTTATCCTGGCAAACGAAGAAATTGCGAGAAAGCTATGCGACACTCCCGTTTTCGTTGAAGCTTGCACGCAGGCAAGCGATTACTTGGCTCTGCAATGCAGAAAGGATCTGCTGACAATGAAGGCTGTAGTAAAAGCTTCGAAAGAAGCTTACAGAATTGCAAAGCTTGAACCAAAGCAGATAGATGTTGCTGAAGTGCACGATTCCTTCACAATCGCGGAGATCTTGGCATACGAAGATCTCGGATTTGCGAAAAAGGGAGAAGGAGCAAAGCTTATAAGAGAAGGGGAAACGGAAATAGGCGGGAAAATACCCGTAAATCCTTCAGGAGGATTGAAAGCATGCGGTCATGCTGTTGGAGCCACGGGAATCAGGCAGATCGTTGAGCTCGTCCTTCAATTGCGTGGAGAAGCGGGAAAAAGGCAGGTTGATGCTGAAAAAGCCTTAGCTTTAAATGTTGGTGGAACTGGAGCAACTGCTGTGGTTACTATTTTATCGAGGTGATTTTATGGTTCCGAGATTTTGGAGAAAAATAAAATATCGCTATGACGTGGTTGGCAGTTATTGCGAGAAATGCGGAAGCTATTACTATCCAAAAAGAGAACTTTGTCCGAGGTGCAGAAGGAAGGGCAGGCTGAGAGATGAGAAGTTTCCGGATGAGGGCACAATTCTGAGCTACACGGTCGTAAATGGAAGGATCATTGCGATGATCGAGCTTAACAATGGAGCAAGAACTCTTGCTGAGGTTTGTGCGGAGAAAGCAGAGATCGGAATGAGGGTTAGAAAGGCTTTCAGAAGATATGGTGAGGATGGGGATGCAGGGATAATCTACTATGGGACCAAATTCGTTCCAATTTGCTGAAATAAAACGAAAAATTCTAAAGGCTCAAAACTTTAATTTAAAAACTATAATTTAATTACTCTTGGTTCTGGTATGCCTTAAGCACCGCATCAACGATCTTGTCTCTTGCCTCCTTATTCACTGGATGGAACAGGTCTTGATAGCTTCCATCCTTTCCCTTCTTGCTTGGCATACTAACCCAAAGTCCCTTCTCTCCTTCTATAACCTTCAGACCCTTCACAACGAATTCGTTGTCCAAGCTTACAGAGGCGTATGCCTTAACGCTTCCTTCTCCCTTCGATCTGTATATTCTAACTTCTGTAATTTCCGCCAATTTTAACCCTCCTTTCAATTTTTCTTTCCATTGGCAGGGCAGTATATAAGCCTTTCCTACACATGTTCTCAAAATTCATTAAAAAAGGTGATTAAAAGAATGCTTCAAGACTTGTTTGAGCGGATCCCTTGATGCTCGCCTCTGAAAAGCCGAATCTCTCCAGAATTCTTAGCACTGCCGGGATTATCTGATGCTCGATGTAATAGTCCTTATCGATTTTCTTTATCTCTTCTCCAGATCTTAGCCTTATTTTCAGATTTTCACCATCGAATTGCTCGATCATATCGATTGGATATGCACGGTCTCCTATGTTCCCCGCTCCTTTAACGATCACAAAGCCAACCTTGGAGCCAACTGGATAGACTATACCGATTTCCTCAGCTTTTTTTACCGCCTTAACATGAGCCTGAACAGACTCATACTTGGATGGCTTCTTCGTAAGCCCTTTGTAAATGACGTAGTCTTCAAGCTTCACTTTCCCCTCCTTTATCGATCTCACGATCTCCCTAATGTAATCAAGAGCCTTTTGAGGATTTTTTTCTTTCAGAATTATTTCGATGACCCCTCTTTGAGCCCTCTTTGCAAGCTCGCACCAATCTCCACGCCTGACTTCGAGTCCACGAACCAGGATTTTACCATCCGCAGTAAGTCCAGCGTATCTCTTCTTTTCAACAAAGAAGATCGTCTTGAAAAGCTCATCAAGTTCGATCTGGACTGGGAGCTTATTCGAGATCTCCGATATAAGGCGATCAACTTCCTCTTTAAGCTCATTCAGACTTTTTCCTGGTTTTGAAACAAATATGCTGTCTGTATCACCATAGAGAACTTTAAATCCGAGCTCCTCAGCGATCTTGGCAGAAGTCTTTATAAAATGTCTTCCCCATGCGGTTGTCGCCTCAGCGCACTCCTTGCAGTACCATCTCGCCCCGCTCCACCCCATGTAGCCGTAAAGGGAGTTTGTAAGGATCTTCAAAGTCTGCTGTTTTATATCAAGAAGCTTGAACCTCGGATCACTTTCGCTGAGCTCCGTCATTTCTCTTTTTATCTCTCTCCTTTTTTCTATGAGCATTCTCAGAATTCTCCTGAAAAATCCATCGGGTTGCTTTCTAAACTTATATCCGACCTCCGGGGCTGTGTAGCAGTCATTTCCATTTGTAATCGTGTCTGGGCTTACATTGTAGGCGATCATGATCGAGGGATACATGCTCGCAAAGTCCAGTTCCGCAACGTTTTCATGCAGTCCCCTTTCCGGCTCTATAACAAAGGCCCCTTCATAGCTCTCCATGGGTGCCTCTCTTGCATTCGGCGCTATCTCGCCCAGTTTTCTTGCTTCACTCAGAAGAAGCCAGTCCACCTGTCTTCCTCTTCCCATCCTCGTAACATCATCGAGAGGAAGTCTGATCAGCCTTGCAAGTTCGTAGTGCATAGGAAGAAGTTCTTTTGCGATGATATAAGTGTGAATAACGTCTCTCTTAGCATGAGCGAGAACCTTTTCTTTGTCGCTCTGCCAGTATTTATTTATGTCCTTGGCCTCGATGTCTTCGATGTCCACCTTCGCCCCTAAGAATTCCGCAATGTTTTCGAGTTTCTTTACCTTCACATCCGTAATGCGAAGGGCTATGTCGTATAGATCTACATTCAGCCTGCCCGCTATTTTTGGCCTTCCCCCCTTAAAGCTTATTGGACTACCATCTCTACCAAGATTCAGCGGAACTTTGAGCTTTTCAGCCCTTCTTCTGATATAAGGCCAGTCAAATGCATCCTGATTGTAGCCAACGATCACATCTGGATCAACTTGTTTCAACTTTTCCACAAATCCCTGCAAGATCTCTCTTTCCCCTCCATGAAGAATTGCCTCCTCTTTCTCGCTATCCCCCCACTTCATCGCCAAGACGATGATCGGATCTCTCTCCGGATCTGGCATTCCAAATGTGGATAGCATTTCACAGTCGAAGGCGAAGATCTTCAAATCTGGAATTTCCCTACTAATCCTTTCGACACTCTCGATTTCATAACTCCTCAAAGTTCCCCTGACTTCTTTCCCTTCAATCCTAATGCCGTCGAGACATGCAAGGTCTTTGTCGATCAGATATCTGTATGCGAACGGTATATCCGCTTCTCTAACATCGCCAAATTGGGAGAAGTATTCCCTGAGCTTTGGAACATGCTGGGGATGCTTTGCATAGATCTTGAATGCGGATATCTTTTTGCCAAGGAATCCAATTTGGACCTTTTCGTATGACTCCGGGGATATAACTTCTTTCTTAGTGCTAACAATCGCCTTCTGAATTATTTCCTCGTCTACGCCCAAAACATAGAAGTATGGTTTGAAGTTTCGGTCGTATGCAATGAATGTCTCCCGATCCTTACACCAGAGTCTTAGAACCGCCCTATCGTTGATCGTGACGTATTCCGCATCAATGAGCCAGCCCTCTATCACAGATCAAGTAGGAGTGGGAAGATTTAAAGTTAACTTGGAAGAGAAAATATTAAAAGCTCCAAAGAAACTTAAGAACATGGTGGTTGGTGTAACTCTCGTAAACGTTCTCGCTGGAAAGGAGAAAGAAGTATACCTAAAAATCAAGGACATGAAAAAAGTAAAGGATGTATACCATGTTTTCGGCGAATTCGATTTCGTCGTTATAATCTATGCTGACAGTCTCTCCGAATTGAACAAGACTGTGGACGAGATAAGGAGAATTGAGGGGGTTACAAAGACTCAAACGGTTGTCGGCGCGGAGATATGAGTGAGCTGAAAGAGATCAGCATCGCAGAATTTTTTGAGAAGAACAAACACATATTGGGCTACACAAATCCTGCAAGAGCTCTGATAACGGTCGTGAAAGAAGCTGTGGACAACTCTCTCGACGCTTGCGAAGAAGCAGGAATTCTTCCTGACATCTTTGTGAGAATTTCCAAAGTTGGGGAGAACTTCAGGGTTGTTGTAGAAGACAACGGGCCTGGAATAAAAAGAGAAATCGTCGGGAGAGCATTTGGAAAGCTTCTTTATGGCTCGAGATTTCACGAAATAAAGCAAAGCAGGGGTCAGCAGGGAATAGGAATCTCTGCAGCGGTTTTATATGCACAGCTGACAACAGGAAAGCCAACTCTTGTGATGAGCAAGCGGATCGGAGAAGAGAAGGCGTATAAGGTTCTTCTATACATAGACACGAAAAAAAATGAGCCCATTATCGAGAGCGAGGGAGAAGAAGAATGGTATATGCCTCATGGAACGAGAGTGGAATTCGAGATCGCTGGAAGCTATGTTAAAGACAGAAAGCAGAGCGTCTTCGAATATTTAAAAGAAACTTCCGTCGTAAATCCACACGCAAAAATCACATTCGTCGATCCTGATGGAACGGTATACGAGTTTAAGAGAACATCCAACGAAATTCCAAAGCCTGCAAAAGCAATAAAGCCCCATCCACACGGCATAGAGCTCGGAAAACTCATGAACATGCTGAAGTTCACAACTTCAGCTACGCTGAGAAGATTCCTTAAAGAGGAATTCGTTAGAATTGGAGACAAAATCGCAGATGAGATCCTTGCAAAAGCAGGTTTTTTAGGAAACGAAGATCCTAAGAAGCTTGGGAGGGATGAAGCTTTAAGACTTCTCGAGGCTTTTAGAAAAGTCGAACTTCTCCCACCACCAGTAGACTGCCTCTCGCCAATCGGTGAAGAGTTTCTCATGCGCAGTTTAATTTCCGAATACTCGCCAGAGTTTGTTTACGCAGTAACGAGAAAACCAAAGGTTTACTCGGGTCATCCATTTCTTGTCGAGACAGCCATAGCCTATGGTGGGGAAATAAAGGCTGATAAGGTCATCCTTTTAAGATTTGCAAACAAAATACCGCTATTATACCAGCAGGGAGGATGTGCTTTAACGAGGGCAGTTGAGGGAATAAACTGGAAGAACTATGGACTTGAGCAGAATAAGGATGAACTGCCTTCTGGTAATGCGGTTATTCTGATCCACCTTGCATCAACGAACATCCCATACACATCAGAATCTAAGGAAGCAATAGCTCCAATCCCAGAGATCATGGATGAGGTAAGGCTGGCGCTTCAGGAAGTTGGAAGGAAACTGAAGGAATATCTGGAAAGAAAAGGAAAGCAGGAGGCAAAGAAGAAGAAAGAAGAAGTTATTGCCAAAATTCTGCCTCTGATTGCAAAGAAGGTTTGCGAAGTGCTTGAAAAGGATCCGCTGGAGGTTGATAGGGTAGTTGCAAGAATTATGGGGTACCTTCACGTTGAAAGGATCGTGAGCGAGAAGGATGGGATTAAGGAGGTTAAGCTGATCATTTCGAATTTTACAAAGGCGAGGAGAGAGATCAAGATCTTGGAAACATGCTCTGGAGAAGTTGAGGCGGATAACGCAAGAATTTCTGATGGCAGATATCCGACGCTTGCATGGAATTTGACCCTTAATCCCGGCGAGGAAGTTCAGCTTAAATATCGGCTAAAAGGAGAGGTTATAAACAAAAACCCGATCGTCGAGGGAATTGATAGCACTCTTCTCAGTGTTGCGAGTTATGGTAATTAATATTAATCCCCGTCTTAAGTCTTTCTCATGAAATTGCTTGCAATAAATGGAAGTCCGAACAAGAGAAACACATATGCTTTGCTCGAAGCAATAGTTGATGAAGCAAAAAAGCTTGGTGCTGAAGCGGAGATACTGAATCTTGCAGATTTTAACATAGCTCCATGCAAGGGCTGTGATAAATGTTTGAAGGGAGAGTGTGTTCAGAAGGATGACATAATAAAAGTACTCGAAGCCATGAGGAGTGCGGACGCGATCGTGCTCGGAGCTCCCACCTATTTCGGGAATGTTCCGGGAATCGTCAAGAACCTCATTGACAGAAGCAGGATGGATAGAATGGGTGGTTTCAGACTTAGAAACAAGGTTTTTGCCCCTGTGGTCACTTCTGGTCTGAGAAACGGTGGAGCGGAGTTCGCTGCAATGAGCCTGATCGTCTATGCTCTCGGACAGGCGATGATCGTGGTCTCTACTGCAGAGAATCCATTAACCACTGGTAGCTTTCCTGTGGGAGTAATTCAGGGCGATGCGGGGTGGAGAGGGGTCAAGAAGGACGAGATAGCCCTTAATACTGCAAGAGCTCTTGCAAGGAGAGTAGTTGAGGTTGCAAATGCTACAAAAAGCCTTAGAAGTGGATGAATCTGAAATTCAAAATAAAAAGTGTGGAGGGAAACGCAAGAAGTGGGGTTGCTGAAGTCAGGGGGAAGAAATTTCATACTCCCGCTTTTTTGCCTGTTGCAACGCTTGCAAGTGTCAGAGCCTTGGATTTCAGGGATCTGAAAGAGATCGGCGTTGAAATAATAATGGCAAACACATTCCATTTACACTTAAAGCCCGGAGATGAACTCATTAAGGAACTTGGCGGTCTTCACAGATTTATGAACTTTGACGGCGTTATAGCAACAGACTCTGGTGGTTTTCAGGTTTTTTCGCTTGGTTTTGGAATGGAGCATGGAATAGGAAAGATAGCGGACAACATCTTTCTTGAAAAGCTTAGAAACGTTAGCAGAAAGGGAGAGAAGTGGGTCGAGGTGGATGATGAGGGAATTACCTTCAGGAATCCGCTAAACGGAAGTTTCATGCGCCTCACACCAGAGAAATCCATGAAGATCCAGTCCAATCTTGGCTCTGATATTGTCTTTGTCTTCGACGAGTGCACTTCTCCCCTTTCCGACAAGGAATACACCGCAAAGGCACTTGAGAGAACGAACAGATGGATCGAGAAATGTCTGGAGTGCTATGATAAAAGCCAAGCAATATTCGGGATCGTTCAGGGAGGCGAATACGAGGACCTTCGTTTGAAGTCTGTCGAGTTTATACTGAGGCATGAGTTTGATGGTTATGGAATAGGTGGTTCTTTGGGAAAAAGTAAAGCGGATATGCTGAAAATTCTTGAATGGGTGGTGCCAAGACTTCCAGAGGAAAAACCAAGGCATCTTCTTGGTATTGGAGCAGTCGAGGACATATTCAACTCCGTTGAAAGAGGTATTGACATGTTCGATTGTGTTTCTCCAACGAGATGGGCAAGGAGAGGAGTGCTTTATGTTTCTCCCGAAGGCGGTGGAAACGTTAAAAACAAGTTCAGAGTTCACATAAAAAATGCTGATTTCAAGAGGGACAGTAGACCTTTAGATCCTGCCTGCGACTGCTTTGTTTGTCTTAATCATTCAAGGGCTTATCTGCACCATCTTTTTGTTTCAAACGAGCTCAGTTATTTTCGTTTAGCTTCCTACCACAACGTTCGCTTCTTCGTAAGGCTCATGGAGGAGATAAGGTCTGCTATTGAAGGGGGTTATCTATCCGAGTTGAGGAGGGAGTGGTTGGGGGAATAGAAAAAATTATATTGCATGCCAAACGATTTCTGCACAGTCGGGCATGAAGCAGGCAAAAAAGTTTAAGGACTACTTTGAGGACATAAGACCAGTAACGGACGAGGAGCTTGAAGAGCTCCTGAATGACTCTCCAAACAAGAACGAAAGAAGAAAGAAGCTTAAGAAGGCAAAAAAAGAGCTATACAGAGAGCATTAGAGTAACCCAGCGAGCTCTTCAAGCGCCTTTTTTTGATCTTTAGCTTTAACGATACCACTTGCAAGTAGCACACCGTCCGCTCCTAAATCGAGAGCTCTCACGTAATCCTCATGGTTTGTAATTCCCGCCCCGCAGAGAACCTTGACATCTTTGCAGATCCTTTTCGCCGATACAACCGCATTTTCAACTATCTCCGGCTTTGCCTTGCTCACTGCTATTCCCGAACCTATTAGCTCTGGAGGCTCTACCGCAACGAAGTCCGGCTTCAAGGCGGAAACAGCAGAAGTTGTGGAAACGTTGTTTGTGCAGACTATTGAATTCATTCCAAGGGCCCTAAGCTTGTTAACGCAGAAATCTATGTCCGCAAGAGTTAATCTGCGTTCAGAGTGATTTATCAGACTACCTCTCGCTCCATATTCCTTTAGCATCTCTGCATTGACCGATCCGGTGAAGCTTCCAAACTCAACTGCATCTACGTGCTGGGCAAAAACATCGATTGAGACATTCCTTGCAATCAGGGGAAGATCAAGGTAGTTGACAGCAACCGCTATGTATATCCCACTTCTATCCGCAACGTTCTCAGCGATCTTAGCGAGCTCCAATGCGTTTCTGCCAAACGCTTCTCTGTATGCCTTGAAATTTATGAAGATCATACTCAGAAGTCTGTCATGATCCTAAACTGGTCCGTGTCTGGCTTGAGATGTGTCATGAATCTTCTCACAGCTCCTTCAATGTCTCTAGCCTTTGTAATCGCTCTTCCAACCACTACTATGTCCGCACCAGCAGAGATCACATCCGAGATATTTTCAGGCCTTATTCCCCCCGCAACAGCGACGAGAACTCTGTGCTTCTTGATCTCCTTGACTAAAGACCATGGTGGAGCACTATGCTCGCTGTCTATGGCCCTGTGCAGTTCCACAACGTCAGGCAGTACTTCTTTTGCTATCCGGTCCATTCTGCTTACTGGATCGTCTACATTCAGCATGTCTATGATCGCAAGCATGCCAGTTTTCTTTGCCTCGTTAACACCTTTAACGATCGTGCTGATCGGCGCAAGGCCAGAGATCACGACAGCATTCGCGGTCGCATCTGCAGCCATTCTTGCCTCGAGATTCCCAACGTCAAGAGTTTTCAGATCGAGAATGAAGAAGGCGTCAGGCTTTACATCTCTCAGCTTCAGAACCACTTCACATCCATATTTCTTGACCAAAGGTGTTCCGACTTCGAATATTATGTGGTCGCTTTCGGGAATCTGTGACAGAATGGAAATTACCTCTTCAAGCTCGGGAATGTCAAGAGCTATTTGCAGATATGGCGGATCCCAGAGCTTCGTCAGCTTTCTTCCAACAAATGGATGGTAACTGCGATCCTTCTCGTAGAGCATTGTGTCAACGTCGGGGAAGTTCTGCATGGCTCTTTTGATCGCAAGTTTTGTCGCCCCGTAATTGTAGTAGTAGATCTTGTGTTTGTTTTTGGCTAAGGGATGAATGAAAACGCTTGCAACTATCAAATAGTCTTCAGCCTTTTCCTTCGGAATGTATCCCTCTTCCACAGCATCAGCAACCGCTTTAGCCACCGCAGCCTGTGCGGGGCCAAAGATTAGCTCTGCCTGTTCCATATTTTTAATGGTCACCTTTGGGACGATCACAGCGGGAGGCTTGGTGATCAAATTCGGTCTCAGAACAGCAAGAAGAGGGGTGTGACCCGCTGAAAGCGTTGAAAGTGCATTTGCAAAAGCTGTTGCGACTGGGCTGTCTTTGGTGCCGATAAGAAGATCAACATGAGCAACTTCGTATCCCTCGCCGATCAGAGCTTCGCCAACTCTGAACTCCATATGCCTTGCAATTCCTTTCGGTAATAAACTTTTTGTTCCAAGAAAGATCTCGATGATGAAGCAAATCATTGTATACTTCGTTGGAATTGCTGGTTCCGGAAAAAGTTATCTCACAAAGGCCTTTGCAGACTGGCTTGAATCAATGAAAGCGGACTTAATGCGGATCAACCTCGATCCCGGAGCGGATTACGTTCCCTACTCCGCGGATCTCGACGTTAGAGAGTGGTTCACGCTTGAGGATATCATGCAAAAGTACAATGTTGGTCCCAATGGTGCGCAGATCATCTCCTCGGATTTACTTGTCACACTCATCGATGATATAAGATACGAGATCGATCTAGCGCAACCTGACTTCATCCTTATCGACACCCCTGGCCAGATGGAGATTTTCACACTCAGAGAAAGCAGTAAGATCCTCCTTGAGGCTCTCGGAAGGGAAAGAAGCGTTATGGTTTTTCTTTTCGATCCTGTTGTATCCAAAACTCCATTTGGCTTCCTTTCCCAGCTTTTCATGGCAAACTCTGCGGTATTCCGTCTTGAAATACCTCAAATAGCTGTCTTATCAAAAGCAGACGTTCTTCGCGACGATGAGGTTGAAAGAATTCTGAGATGGAGCTCAGACCTTGAATATCTCTCAAGCTTTATAGAGACGAAAACGCTCAGCGTTGAACTTTTGAGGACTCTTAAAGATTCGGGGCTCTTTAGACCGCTCGTTGCAGTTTCAGCCCTTAAGGGCTACGGGATGGAGGACATTTACGATGGAATTCAGGAATACTTTTACGGTGGAGAAGACTTGGAGAGAGTTTTATTTTAACTGCTCTCCCACAAGTTCGTCGAACAGCTCCAAAAACTTTTCTTCCATTCCACGCGGTATCAAAGCTCCTGCTGCAACGCTGTGTCCGCCACCACTTCCTCCGATTTTCTCTGCAGCGATCTTTATTGCCTTTCCTAAGTTCAAACCTTTCTCTACAAGCCGATAATTTGCTCTCGCAGAGACCTTAATTCCCTCCTCATTTTCCGCAAATGCAACTATTGGTTTCTTTGGGTTCTTGATCAGACTCATTCCAGCAACTATACCCACTATGGTGTCCTTTATGTCCTTACCCGCATGGAAAAACTGAATGTTCTTCAACTCAGTAATACCAATCTCCTCCACAAGTTTCAACCCTTCAGATAGGTTCTTTCTGTGATTCTGAAGCAAGGTTCTCGCTCTGCTAAAAGCCTTTTCATCTCCAAAACAAACCCTCAAACCTACTTCCGCTTCATCATATCTTGCGGTCGCATTCAAAAGTGTCGAGAACTCCATTGCATCCCTCTTCTCACTTCCTTCTTCTTCATGAATCAAAAGGTAGCATTCACCGGAAATTCGTTTGATCTCCTCGTAGCTCATTCCAAGACTCATGCAGTGTCTTACCAATGCAGAAACTACCTTTCTTTTTGCCTCCTGACTCAGATCTATCCATTTGCTCCAGGGATCTACGCCCAAGTCCGATAGAAATTTCAAACAACCCGCCTCATTTCCAGTAAGCCCCGGAATCACGGGATCCGTGTTGTATTCGAGCATCTTTGCCAGAGGTCTTGTCTGCTTTCCAAAAAATCTGAGATCTTTTTTAATTTCAATGCTCTTTGTGGCGAGTTTTTCTGCAATCTTTCTGTTCACTCCCACAAGTTTTCCGAATTTTGAGTCC
This sequence comes from Archaeoglobaceae archaeon, assembly GCA_030153385.1. Taxonomy (GTDB): domain Archaea; phylum Halobacteriota; class Archaeoglobi; order Archaeoglobales; family Archaeoglobaceae; genus WYZ-LMO2. The sequence goes on along the minus strand of JASKJN010000017.1, from coordinate 44 downwards.
TGAAGGTCTCCTACTGATCCAACGATTGCCAAAGCTCCGAGTCT
>JASKJN010000068.1 GCA_030153385.1 Archaeoglobaceae archaeon | reverse complement strand
TGTAACGAAGGCTATCAGCACTATTGCAGCTTCAAGACCTGTGAAAGCCTTCTCATTTTTAACAAATCTTCGCATCATCTTGCATCACCTCAGACGTAACTCAGTTCCTCAAAACTTGCCGGCATGGTCTTGGTTATTGTCAGCGGTGCACCGATTGGTGGGCGAACTTCGATCGTGATGACATCAGTTGGCTGTATAACTCCTATCCCATCCCACGGTGCTGTATTCGAACCAGACGTACCCCAAACGGCATTCCAAACCGTTGAGTTTGTCGTACTGGCTGCAATCAAAATCTTGTACTTTTCGTTTACCTCAACGACGTTGTCGGTATCTCCAGAAACCGACTCGTACCACCAGCCCTTTCCAGCGATAATTGTGCAGTTGTTTGGAGTGGTACCAGTATCTGTATCGGTGATGTAGATCGAAACTGCGGGCAGATAATAACTATAACCTGTCGTATTGTTATACCACAAGTACACAGAACTTATTTTTTCAATTGTTCCGTTGCAAGTGGTGGTGCCACCACTGGTGGTAACATTGACATATATGCTACCACCAAGTGTAAGTTTCCCTGTAACAACCTCTATCGTGCCTAAATCACTCGTTGTCTTCAAGTCAGCTTGGCTATCGGTATCGTTTATCCAGAGAAGTTCTCCCTCATCATACGGTGAGCTATCTGTCTTGAAGTAAACCTTGTCACCCACATCCAACAGTGGATCAAAGAAGAGCTGTTTGAATCCGTTTTCAGTTGTTAAGGCAACTGACGTTTTTTCCAGGTCGACAGGCGTTCCTCCTGCAGTCTGAGTTACATAAAAGAACATATATATACTGTCCATCAAGCGTTAGACTGCTTGATGCCTGCTGAACTCCAGTGTCAACGACTCTCTTGCTCTTCTGTGTGGTGAAGAAACCAGCTCCAAGCATGACGTAGCTGAAAACCGCTGCCACCACTACGAACGCTATCAGCACTATCGCCGCTTCCAGTCCAGTAAACCCTTTCTCATTCCTCCTAAACCCCATCTTCCCACCTCTTCTCTTCATCGTGAAGAACTTCAAAACAAAATATAAATGGTTTTTCTGTAATATTGAAATTTCTTTTTTCTAAGTTGAAATTTTATTTATGAAATTACAAAATTGAAAATTGCTTCAAAGGTTCGCTCTGTCAAGCTCGTAGTTTACTATTGCAATGCACTGCTCCGCCATAAGTGAAAGCTTCGAAACACTCAGAATTCCGCTTGAAAATTCAATAATCGTATCCTCATCTTCCCTTCTAACTCCAGTATGGTCTCCCAAAACGAAAAGAGGATTTTTCATCTTTGAAACTTGCTCACGTATATCTTTCCCGTCCTCTCTGAGATAGTATATCTCATAGGATTTAGAGATCTCCGCAAGCAATTCTCTGAGTGTTTTTCTTGCAACATAGATTCCGGAATTCGTCTCAGTCCACTCCGCTTGTGGTTTAAAGCCCACAGCCTTTCTTATATGCCCTCCAATGTTTCTCTCGTCGGGTGACATTCGCCGGAGCTCGCCACTCCTTATCCTTATCGCCTTTGGCGGATCAGGCTTCCCGAGAAGAAGCAGATATACTTCAACATTTTTTCTTATTGAATGTGATAGAAATAAAGCTTGGGAAACGCATCTGCATAGTATATCCATTCTGCCCGCACCGGGAAGATCGCTCAGGTTGAATGGTTCGGTGAATGCTTCATTGCCGATGATCAGAAAACCGCGCATTAAAATTCACCCTTCAGAATCTTCAGAGCAAACTCCTTGTTCTGGGCAAGTCCGACTGAGTAGTTGTCCCAGAAAACGCATGTTCCAAGGACAAGCACGTTGCCACTTACCGCACCAAAAACACCCTTGCCAACCACAAATGGCTTACCACCGCTGACAGATGCTGAACAGGGCATGACGACTTCGAGATCTCCGCAGGACGCGATTGGAAACATTTCATCCCCCGCATTTCTCTCCGCGTCCTTGATCACGTCATAGTTGATCTTAAGCCCGAATTGCTTCGAAACTCTGTTTATGTTCTGCGATACTTTATCGACATTGGAAAAGTAGCCCGAGAGAACAATCTTTTTTCCCATCTCAGCCCACTTTCTTATTTTCAGAACATCTGCTTTCGTGAACTTGATCTCCGGATAGTTGAAGATGATTATATCGTATTCTCCAAGCTTTGAAAAGCTCCTTTCCTCACACATCTCAATTCCTTCTATTTCCGCAATCTTGGTCAGCTTCGAGAAGTAGTAGTAATCCCCTATGCTGAACTCTCCCCTGCTAACATCCCATACCACTTTCATGAACAAATTTGCCATTCGAGGCAAAAAAGGATTTCTGAAGCTCTCCAACCTTTATTTTCAGATCCACTCAGGAATTCTCTGCTTGCAGACCAGATCGCCAAAGCTTTCTCTCTCACGAATTAAAGCGGTTCTACTGCCCTCAACAAGGACTTCCGCACATCTCGGGCGACCATTGTACTGACTGCTCATCGAAAATCCGTAGGCTCCGGTATCCAGAATAGCGATCAGATCACCCTTCTCAACCCTTGGAAGCTTTCGATCCCTTGCAAGCACATCTCCGCTCTCGCATATCGGACCAACGATCGTGTAAATTTCCTCTTCTCCGCCTTCCTTGTTTGCAACGAGAACTCGATGATATGAGCCATACATTGCGGGGCGAATGAGAAGATTGAAGCCCGCATCGACAGCAACAAAATTTCTGTATCCTTTTTTTACCGCATTAACCCTTGTTAAAAGAATCGTAGTGTTTCCAACGATGCTCCTTCCGGGTTCAAGCCAGAGCTTCGGATCAGACCTAAGACTTGAGCGAATCTCTTCGAAGACTGGCAGAATATCCCTGGCAAGATCTTCTGGAGTAATGGCGCCTTTTCCTTCGTAGTCTATCCCGAGACCCCCGCCGATATCCAAAAATTCCAGTTCGATTCCAAGTTTCTCGATCTCCTCTGCTATTTTTCCGATCTTACGCATTGCGGACACAAATGGAGAAGTCTCAAGGATCTGACTTCCGATATGGCAGTGAACTCCCTTTGGGCTAACGTTTTTCATGCTTAAAGCCATTTCGTATACCTTTACTGCTTGCTCCTCAGGAATCCCGAACTTAGACTCCTTCAGGCCTGTTGCTATCTTTGGATGTGTCTTCGGGTCTATGTCTGGATTTATGCGGAATGCAATTTCAACCTCTCTGCCCTCCTTTTCTGCAATGCTCTGGATGGTATTGAGCTCATCGATGCTGTCAACGCTGAACTTGATACCAGAGAGAATGCCCATTTCGATTTCATCATCTCTCTTCGAGTTTCCATTGAACAGCATCTTCTCTCTGCTGAATCCAGCTAAAAGAGCTAAATACAATTCTCCGGAACTGAAAACATCCGCCCCAAATCCGTTTGATGCTATTATTTTCATTAATGCGAGGTTGTTGTTGGCCTTAACTGCGTATAACTTCTCCGCATCTGGAAAGGCTTGATTGTATGCCTTAATGTTCTTCTCGAGCTGAGTCTTCGAGGTTATATATACAGGAGTCCCATATTTTTCTGCAATTTCAACTGCTGAAACTTCTTCAATAAAAAGAATCCCGTTTCTTCGGGATAACATAATTAAGAGAGCTCCACACGGAGCTTTTCAGGATCGTAGGTCCAGTCAGCGGGAAGCACTCCAACTTCCTTGTAATAGCTTGACAGTCTCCTGATCTTTGCCTCGATCAACTGCAAACCTCTCCGGTTGTGCAGATCTTTCTTGTGCAATTCAAGATGCCTTCTGAGCTTCAAAGCCTTCTTTATGAGTGCCTTTAGGTCTTCTGGATACTTCATTTGAATTCCGTTATCTTTAAGGATCTCAACAAGCTTTTTTCCAGTTATCTGCTTCACAGAAGGGATACCGTAGCGATCTCGGAGAACCATTCCGATCTTTGAAGGATCCAGTCCCTCATTGTAAAGCTCAATTACCTTCTTTTCCACCTCTTCTGCGGACATCTCTACCCACTCAGGCGGAGTTGTGCGGTATACCTTCTTCGATCCAGACTTGCCCTTTCTGCTCTTGTGCATTCTTGCCATATTGACACCCTAAAAGCAAGGGATTTCATGGAATTTAAAGCTTTTCATAGGAGCTTCATAAGCGGGTAGCGAATTTTCTCATCCCACTCAAGAATCGCTTCAACCCTCTCGCCCTCAAACTCCACTAAAACCCTCGCTTTCAGCATATCGGGTGAAAGGGAGGTATAACCAAAACCCGAGACGTTTTTGAGCTTCTCTCTATCTATACTCACCCTGGCATCGACTACGTATGGCTGTAGCTTCACACAGCTCTCCATAGCCTTCTCAAGGAGTTCAGCATTCTTCTCCGATACTGGAACCCCTATGAATTGGTGAAAAAGAGCTCCAAGCTTTATTCCCGCTTCAAAGCCTGCAATTACCCTCTTCTCCATAATCTCACCGCTGGATAAATCGCATAAAGGATTATGAGCAGAAGAAGAATGTAGCAGACCTCCGAATAAAATATTGCGAGCAGGATAAATATTGCCGGGACAATTGGGTAGCTAATCCGTATTCTCGGATATCTTACATCCGAAACCATCAGAACCGAGAGGATCAAAGAAGTTAAAGCGACAAGTTCGAGGGGCTGTTTAAGTCTTAGAAGTGAAGTAATCGCTATCGCACTCACACTTGTTGGAATTCCTAAAAAATCCTCGTAGTTAAGCACATTGAACCTTGCAAGCCTTAATATTGAGAATGCCAGGAAAAGCGAGGAAAAGGCGAATAGGGAAGGATTGTAGACGAACATGGCAATTGCTGGAAAAACAGCAAAAGAAATAGCATCCGCAAGCGAGTCCAGTTCTCTGCCGAGCTTACTCTTTTCAGTCTTTGAAGCAACCCATCCATCAAGCCCATCTGCGATCAGCGCAAAGTAGAAAAAGGCGAAGCACTTCTCAAAGTCATGAATTGCATATGCTATTGCAGAAAAACCAAATAGTGCATTTAGAACTGTCAGTGAGTCCGCAAGGCTAACTTCTCTGAATATCCTCATCTTTCACCGCCACTGTTTCTCCAGCCTTAACCTTTTCCCCCACCCTTCTGACGAATCTATATCCTTCTGGAACTTCGAGCACAACTCTGGAACCGAAGCGAATCATGCCTATTCTATCTCCCTTATTCAGCTTTTCACCCTCTTTAACGTAGCATACTATTCTTCTCGCGAATATCCCAGCGATCTGGATGACCTTGAAAATTCCATCTTCTGTTTGTATGAGAATTTCGTTCATTCTCGGATCCTTTATTCTTATGAAGGCTGGCAACACCTTTCCTTCCTTAAACTCGGTCTTTAAAACTGTTCCACTGACGGGGGATCTGTTTACATGGCAGTCAAAAGGAGACATGAAAATCTCCATCCTTCCTTTTTCGATGTAATCTATTCTCCCATCTGCCGGGGAAATGACACCTTCTCCGATTTTTCTTTCAGGGTCTCTGAAAAAATACGCGGTAAAGAGTGCAAAAATTAGCAAAATCGGAGCTATCGGGATAAAGATGAAGAGAGATATCACAAAGAGAGCCACAAGAATGCAGAAGATCCTCAAACCGCTCCTCTCAATCACCCTTAACACCTCCAATAATTTCTTCTTTCAGGGAATAAATCAGTTCCGTAAGTTCAGGAAGAATTCGAAATACCGCATAGGCTATTGCGACAAGAGCCATGAATGAGAAGAACTTTGCTATGATATTGTGTGCAATGTAAAAACTATTTTCACCGAAAATAGAGTAGGCGGAACTCACAACTACGAATACATTTCTGAAAAGGTTGAGAAAGTAGATCAGGGGAACAGAGATCGCGAAGGCTTTCAGCTTTCTCTTCATATCCGCATTTATGCCGAGCGTTGCACCAGCAAATAGAGCCATGCTTTCTATTGCTGTGCAGGCTAAAATTATCTCGACAGAACTGTTTTCAAGCTCAATAATTCTTCCATATGAGATCATCGGGTATCCGAGCAATTTTCCAAGTAAAGCGGAGAGATAGGCTGTAAGCTCGATGATCCCCGAATTTAGTGACGAAATGAATACGAAGGGGAAGTAGACGATACAAGCCAACGCGGAAAAAGCAGTTACTTCTATAAAGGTTTTGGAATTTTTTGAAATTATGGCCTTAGCCATCAAAACAAAAAATAAAGCTCCAAGACAAAAAATGCAGAGGTTCACGTAATCCTTACCATGAAGGAATTCCAATGCTTTCGTTAAGCAGGCAATAGAGAAAAGAAGCCATGCAAATGCTCCTATTGAAGCTTTTTTTCTTAAAACGTAGATCAGCATTGGAATTACGCTCACAGACGCTATTAACTCGGATAACATTGGTTCACCTTTTTCCGTGGGATTTTAAGCCTTTGCCAAAAATTTTAAAAATCTTGGTTTCGGGGAAGATAGGATGGAAAGCATTAGGTTGGTGGAGCTTTTGCTAACCGCAGAGATATTCAACAGGTATGAGAACCTAACTGAGAGCGACATACCCAGGGACATTAGAAAGGCTTTGTATAGCAAGGGAACTTTAAAGAGACCAATCGTTGTTAAAGAAGAAAACCTAGTCAGGTATTCTGGTAAAATCACGAATGACCTGCCCTTTGTCGACTTCAATCCGATGACAAAGCAGTTTAAAATAACCTCTTTCGAACTAGCGGTGAAATGGCTAGCATCAAGGGGTTTTGAGTTAATAAAGCGGAATCCTGTCCTTGCATACTATTACGAAAATTTCGATTCTCTGGATGTATCTTACGAAGAAGCAAAAAAGGCGAATCCACCAGCCCATGGCGACAAGGAGTGGCTTTCGAGTATTGTTGCAGAACTCAGCAAGAGCGAAGAGACGAGAGAAATGCTCGATCTTGTGAGAATATTTTCACCTGAA
>JASKJN010000001.1 GCA_030153385.1 Archaeoglobaceae archaeon | reverse complement strand
CTGCCTGATGCAAGCTTCGCGGGGCAACAGGACACTTATCTCAACGTTAAAGGTGAAGAAGAAGTTATCAACAAAGTGAAAGAATGCTGGGGGAGCCTCTTCACACCAAGGGCTATTTATTACCGCGCTCAAAAAGGTTTCAAGCATGAGGACGTCAGCATCGCAATCGTTGTGCAGAAGATGGTCAACAGCGAGAAAAGTGGGGTAATGTTCACCTCCCACCCTATCACCGGAGAGAAGAAGTGCATAATTGAAGCGGTTTTCGGCTTGGGAGAGGCAATAGTTGGTGGACTCGTCACACCTGACACTTACGTTTACGATAGGATTGGAAGAAAGCTTTTGGAAGTAAATGTTGCTGAAAAGAAGTTCATGATCGTGAGAAAAAATGGAAATGAAAGGGTTGAACTCGGAGAAAAGGGAAAGGAAAGGGTGCTATCAGATGAAGAGATAGTCAGGCTCGTTGATTTAGGAGAAGTGATAGAGGAACACTACGGCAAGCCACAGGATATCGAGTGGGCCATTGAAGGTGGAGAGATCTACATCGTACAGTCGAGGCCCATAACGACCATAAGAGGGACAAAAGAGGAAAAAATTGAGCCCGAAGAAGCTGGAAAAATCCTATTGAAGGGTCTTGGAGCTTCTCCCGGCATTGCGGTTGGTGAAGTAAAGATTGTGGGAAGCGAGAAGGACATCTCGAAAGTTAAGGAAGGCGATGTTCTCGTCGCTGTGATGACAACACCTGACATGGTTCCCGCGATGAAAAAGGCGTCCGCAATCGTCACAGACGAAGGTGGAATGACTTGCCATGCTGCAATAGTTTCGAGAGAACTTGGAGTTCCAGCGGTTGTCGGCACTAAAAAAGCCACAAAAGTGCTGAAAGACGGTATGCTCGTAACTGTAGACGGAGAAAAAGGAATAGTCTATCTTGGAAGACTTGAAGTTGCCAAGAAGGAAGAGCTCACGACCACTCCTGTTTCAGCGCCAATAATAACCGCTACAGAGGTAAAGGTGAACATATCACTGCCAGATGCTGCAGAAAAGGTTGCAAAGGAGACAAATGCAGACGGAGTCGGACTTTTCAGGATCGAGCACATGATCCTATCGTTTGAAAAGCATCCAATGAAGTTTATAAAGGAGGGGGAGATCGATAGATATGTCGAACTGCTCTACAACGAGATGAAGAAGGTTTTGAAGGCTTTTTATCCAAAACCGGTCTGGATAAGAACGATAGATGCTCCGACAGATGAGTTCAGAGCAATGAAAGGTGGAGAAGATGAGCCAATAGAAGCAAATCCGATGCTTGGCTTCAGGGGAATTCGGAGGGATCTTGCAGAGGAAATGCATTTCAGAGCGGAGATGAGAGCAATAAAGAGGCTAATAGACGAAGGGTACACCAATGTTGGCATAATGCTACCGCTGATCGTCAGTCCAGAAGAGATAAGGAAGGCAAAAAGAATTGCAATTGAAGAAGGAATTCCGCTGGATAAGATCGATTTCGGTATAATGGTTGAAACTCCCGCAGCGGCGCTTATAATTGAGGACCTGATAAAAGAAGGAATCGATTTCATAAGCCTTGGAACGAACGATCTGACCCAGTATACTCTTGCAGTGGACAGAAATAACGAGAACGTTGCATATCTCTACGATGAGACCCATCCAGCTGTGATGAAGCTGATCGAGAGAACTATAAAGATCTGCAAGGAACATGGTGTGAAGACCTCAATTTGCGGGCAGGCGGGAAGCTATCCTGCTGTTGTGGAAAAGCTTGTTGAAATTGGAATTGACAGCGTTTCCGCGAATCCAGATATGGTGCAGAAGATCCGTGAAGTCGTCGCGAGAGCGGAGCGCAGGATAATACTTGAAAAGCTCAGGAAGCTGTAGTAAAAAATTTACTTTTTATATAGAAAGATGCAAGATATAACGCGGAGGCTATAAAGGCAGATAATGCGCTTGCAGAGACTGGAAAGACAAAGGAAGCAGAGATTCCAAGCAATAAGGAAATAATGGTGATTCCGAAGGTAATAATTAGGCTCTGCTTTACGCTTCTCGAGAACTCTTTTGCGATCGCAGCGGGAGCGACAAAGATCGAATAAGCGAGAATTGCGCCAACAGATCTCAAAGCTGAGACGACCGAAATCGCGATAATCGTAACGAGAATTAGATCAAGAAGTTTCGAACTTATTCCTGACGCCTCAGCTCCTTCTGGATCGAATAGAAAGAAAATGAGCCTGTCGTAAAGGACTCCGAAGAGTATAATCGCGATGATTGCGGAGAAGGTCAGATAGATGAGGTCTTGGGTCGTTACTAATAAAATTTCGCCAAAGAGATAACTCCATACCTTTGCGGACATCCCACGGATCAGGGACAGGAAAATGACTGCAAGAGACATTGAAAGAGCGAAAGAGATCGCTATTCCCGTATCGATGTCGCTGAACTTCGAAATCATGGACGCAAGGATTGCAAAGACGATAGAGATTATGAAAGCCAAGAAAAAGCAGTCTATGGTTATACCAAAAGAATTCAGTAGAAGAGAGAGAGCAACACCTGCCAATGCAGAATGGGCTACACCAGCGATAAGAAAAGTCGCTTTTCTAAAGACCGCAAGGTTTCCCGAGATCGCTACAAGCAGTGAGATTAGAAAAACTGAAAGAAGGATCTTATCCATGGTGATCACCGTATAACGGGTGAATAAAGCCCTCTTCGCAGATGATGAGCGGAATTTCGGTTTTATACAGTTTCAGCATGTTTTCTTTTGTGAAAACATCCTTAGGACTTCCAAACGCGATTATTTCTTTATTCAGAAGCATGACTCTATCCAGAGCGTGCAGAACGGGGTTTATGTTGTGCAGAACCATGATCGTAGTTATATTAGTGCTTTCGAGTATCTCAACGATCTTTTCCTGGCTCACGAGATCTACGCCGTTGAATGGTTCGTCGAGGAGTAAAAGCTCCGGTTTTTTCATCAAAGCTCTTGCGATCAAAACTCTCTGCTGAAAACCACCGCTTAGCTCTCTGAATAGAAAATCCATTTTATCTTCAATTTCCAGCTCCTTTAAAATTTCCCAGTCAAGTTCCTTTGTATACATCCTGAGCACTTTTTCAACGGTTATGGGCAAATCCAAGGTTAAAGAGCTTCTCTGAGGAACATAGGAAATTCTTTTGAGTATTCTTCGATCTCTTCTGGGATCGCATCCCAAAACTTCCAGCTCTCCCTCTGCTTTGAGTATTCCAAGAATGCACTTCAGTAAAGTCGTTTTTCCTGCCCCATTTGGTCCAAGAACCGCAACAAATTCGCCTCTCACTATTTCGAAGCTTAGATTCTGTAGTGCAAAATTTTTCCCATAGGAAAAACTCAGGTTCTTCGCCTTGACTGCCATATGACCACCATAGCCAAAGCCTCAGCAACGACCACCAGCATTAGTAGATATAGGATCCAGTCCTCCTCAGACTCGATGAATGAGGGATTTGCAAGAGCTACAGCGTTGGATATCAGCAGTGATTCATAGCTCAGATCCGAAACTACTTTCACCTTTGCGATTCCACATTTGCTTTCCTTGGCGATCTGTTTAGCCATTTCCCCTATCTTTGTTCCCCCCTGATAATCTGCGATGACTAAAACGCAGTTTTCAAATTGCTTTATTCTGCGGATCTCCTCTGCGCTAGGAGTGATCTCTTCAGGGAAGACAAACGAAACCTTAAGACCTAATGCGGAGATTGCGTAAGCGGTATGAGGATCCATGGCAACAAAGCTGTAATCCCTAACCTTCGAGACTATCTTCTCAGCGTCCTTCTCCGCAAGTTCAATTGCTTTTTTGAAGCTTTCGTAATTCTTCTCAAACTCCTCAGCCATTTCTGGATGAATTTCAGCAAGTCTCTCTTTCAATGCAAAGGCCATATTCAATGCATTCCCTGGAAAAAGCCAGTATGCATGCGGGTTCTCCCCAATTCCAGCAAATTCCAAAAGTGTCACGTTGTAGTCTTCAAAATCGAGACATTTTTCCGCATAGCTCTGCTTAATCTTTGACTCAAACTCAATCAGCTTAGAATTCGCAAGCAAAACGATTTCCGCATCTTCCAGTCTACTCAGCTCCTGATAACCTATGGAGGCAAGATGCGGGTCTACCGCCGGTGGAATCAGGCTCTCCACTTCTTCGCCCGATATTCGCTCTGCTATGCTCTCCAGTTCGGGTATTGAAACAAGAATTTTTGCATCTGCAGAACTAAAAAGAACTACTAAAAAGATCAAAGAGAAGGTATAGGCTTTCCGCATGGGCATCGCTCCTTTTTCCCATATTTCTCCTCAATAAGTCTTTCAAGGCCACTTCCAAAGGCAAGATCTATTTTTGAAGCCTCTTCGCAAATTTCCGATTTATCCATCCCGAGATCCTCGAGAAGGCATTCAAGAAGTCTGTGCCTCCTCAAGATCCTCTTTCCCTCTCTCAATCCCTTTTCAGAGAATATAAACCCCTTTCTTTCAACATAAAATCCATAGCCGAGTTCTGATAGCTGTATGAGAATTTTTTGAGCGGTAGATTTTGGGATATCGAGTTCTTTTGAGAGATGACTCGGTCCCACAACGTAATTCCCTTTTTCATAAGCCTTGAACAGCGTTCGAATTATGAACTCCGTCTCCATACATGGACGATATCCGGTAGATTTAAAAAATTTTCTATCTAAAAATTAGATTAGCTTTGCCTTTTTGCTTCTATCGCCACTTTTCAACCTCTATTTGCTCTTTTATAAACTCATGAACTCTGCGATTCGCCTTCGTAATTACCCATTCGACAAATCTCATAAGGAGTTTCCTGCTCAAAACTGGAGATTTTCTAAGATATTCCTCCGCAAGGGGTCTTAACCAATGAATATCGTGATTCCAGCACTCCAACATGAGCTCCCAGTGGTAAGACTTCATTTCTTCCGCTGAGAATCCCTTCTGAGATCTAAGAGGGCCAGATGGGACGAAGAAGAGTGGAACTATTAGGCTCTTGTATTCCCTTAGATTTTCAACCAATTCTACAGTTTTTCTCACATCGTATTCCGTTTCTCCGGGAAAACCTATGACAAGTGTCGCACATGGAACCCAACTGTTGTCGCTACAAACTCCGAAGGCAGTTTCAACGACTTCACACCATTCCTGTGGGCTGAAAGGTTTTGCCTTTCCCGGCATGTAGTTTTCTATCAACCTCGTGCTTCCAGTTTCTATCCCCGTTTGTCCCGCAATCCACGGATGTTCACTGTTCGGTATCTCCAATAACTCAGAGATCCCCCTGATCGTGTCCGGAGAAGAAGCTGCAGATGCCAAAGAGAAATGACTCAGTCCCAGGGAATCTGCAAAGTTTAACCCTGCAGTAAATAGCTTTAGCACAGCTTCTTTATTCACTTCAAATCCCCTTGCACCATACCTCAAAACGTCTTCCGCATGGAAATTTATAAATTTCTTTCCATTTTTGCAGTTAACCTTGATTTCTTCGAGTATTTTCTCAAGTGGAATCTGTCTGAATTTTCTCATTGTAGGCATGCAAAATCTACAGCCTCTTCCACAACCTCTTGCGATCTCCACTATTCCACCAACGCTTGCACCTCGGATAGTAGGGATTCTCTCCGGTTCCACTGGCTCACCGTAAACGACTTCTGGAACTTCTTCCCCCGCTACTATCTTCTTAAACAGGTCTGAAACAACCGCTTCTCCCTCTCCAATCACCACTACATCGATTCCAAGCTTTTTTCGGATATTTCTATCTTCCAATTGCCAAGCCCCTGGTCCACCGACGACAATCTTCACATTGGTGTCCTTCAATGAGTCTAAAAGTTCTCTAAACTTCCAGACGTTAAAAGATTCCTCCTTTACAAGCCCTTTATCTCCCGAGAAAGTTGTGGAAGCGGGACCAAGGCCTAAGGGATCGTTTGTTGTTATGCCCACGACTCTTGTATCCTCTGTAATACTTTTTCGGATTTTTTCGGGCGGAACGATCTTCACTTCATTTTCTTTGAAACCATTCTCAAGAAGAGTTGCCTCGATTTTTCTTGTCCCATACGGGGCTATTTTGGCAGAGCCATTCTCAACTGGAACCGGAGGGCAAATTAGGCGAAAGTAGAGGAAAGGTTTGAAAAGAGATCTTGGAGCACATGCTGTAAAGCCGAGAAATAGAGATCCATTGTAGTCGCTCATGAGACAACGTTCTGCGGTTAATAGCACAGTATTCATAGGGATAGGAACTCGATACTTCATATATATGTTTTCATCAGTTCATCAGTTCCCGATTAGGGGAAAAATAGCTGTGATGGTATGAATCTATATATTAAAATAAATTCTTTATCTCACAGTATACCTTCTCCGCAATCTTTTCAATCTTGTTCTCAAGTTCTTTGGATACCTTTTCACCTATCATGAATGGGTCCCTAATCCCTATCCCGATAACGAAAATTCTTTCTGGAGGGGACAAATTCAATGCTTTCATAAGCTCTATTGCCTCTGGAAGACCCGCATAATGAGGAGATCTTGGAGATCGAATTGCTAAATCTTTTAAATCCTTGATCACAACAACCTCTCCATATTCTCCAGGAATGCTGTCAACAACGATCACGCAATCTCTGCCAGCCATGTGATCGATCAGCGTATAGCCTGTCCTTTCAAGAATTTCAACCTCGAATCCTTCTACCTCAAGCCTTTCCTTCAAAATTTCGCCAACTAATAATCCGATTCTGTCCTCTGCATAAATGGAGTTTCCCAAAAACAAAATTAAAGGCATAAATAAAAATTTAATGAATAACTCTTAAAAGCTCTCCGCTAGTATTGTAAATGAATATCGGCACAGGCGACGAGCCAGGCAGTGTATGTGTTCCGCATGCATTGCATGGATCGTAGGCTCTGAATGCCATTTCAACCATGTTAAGAAGTCCGTCGTTAACCACTCCACCCCTGATCAGACTTCTCGCTGCCTTGTCTATTGAAAGCGAAATTCTTCCGATGTTGTGCTGTGTAGCAACCAAGAGATTTGCCCTCCTTATCACTCCCCTCTCGTCAGTCTCGTAGTGATGTATCAGCGTCCCTCTTGGTGCTTCGACAACGCCCACTCCAACACTCGGCGTGGCGGTCGGTACATTTCTTACATTCTGGTCAAGGATATCAGGATCGTTTGCGAGTTCCTTAATGCATTCAGCCGCCTGAATCATCTCTATGACTCTTGCCCAGTGCATCGCTAGAGTGTAATGAGCGGGCTTTCCGAGCATTTCGAACATTTCCTCGTATGCTTCCTGAGCCAGTGGCGTCGCCATGCCATCTGCAACATTCAGCCTTGCAAGAGGTGCTACCGCATATATTCCACTCTGTTCTCCATCAACAAAGCCCTTCCAGCCAATCTTTCGCAGATATGGGAAGTCCATATACGTCCATGGCTCAACATGTTCCGCGATGTATTCTGTGTATTCATGCACATCGAATTTGGCATACTCCTTTCCATTTGGATCCACTACTCTGATCATTCCGTCGTAGAAGTTCACCCTGTTCTTGCTGTCCACGAGCCCCATGTAATAAGTTCGATGTGTGTAGGCCTCGCTTGTTATCAAGTCCAAGTACTTCTTATTGCTGAGAACTATATCCTTGAAAACCTTAAGCGTGAACTGGGCAAATTCTATCGCTTGATCTCCCAAAACCTTCAGACCTTTCACTATCTCTTCGTTCAAGGGCTTTGAAATGCCTCCAGGAACTCCAAAGACGGGATGAACTGCTTTTCCACCGATCCTCTCCATCATCTGCCTTATACTCTTCCTCATCCCTATTACCTTGAGCCCGACCTCCTGTCCGACCTTTTTGATAACTCCAACAACGTTCCTCTCCTCCTTGGGAGCGTCTGGGCCAACGATGAAATCAGGACCGCCAAGGATGTATACGTGGAGAGCATGGTCTTCAAGCATGAAGAGGTTGTAGAATAGTTCCCTTATCTTCTTCGCAGCAACAGGCGGATCTACTTTGTAAAGATCGTCCAGAGCCTTCGTTGAGGCCATGTGATGTGCGGTTGGGCAGACTCCGCAGATCCTCGAGGTTATCTGGGGCATGTCCTCAGCATGCCGTCCTTCAGCGAATTTCTCAAACCCTCTCAGTTCAGGAATCTGAAAGAAAGCCCTAACACAGTCTCCCTTATCATTGAGTACTATGATAATCTTCCCATGACCTTCCAAGCGTGTAATTGGATCAATCACAATTTCCTTTGTCATATTTCAGTCACCTCCTTTATGCGCTCAACCTTCTTCAACCTAGCCTTATGACCGAGCTTTGAGGCGGCCAAAGAATACCTGTAGACAACTCCCACCCAGTCCGGAACTTTTTCATATGCATCTTTTATCTCCCTCTCCTCGAGTGGTGAGTAATCGAGAATGCTTCCGAAGTAAGAGATCGCCTTTCCTCCAAAGTCTACTATGCCATCAAGCATTCCAAAGCAACCCGTACAGGGCATGTTTGCTTGGGGACACAAAGATTTACATCCTCCTCTAGTAACTGGTCCCATGCATAGAAATCCCTGAGCAAGAAGGCACTCATTGGGCTTTGCCATAGCCTTGTCAGGTCTCTTGAACTCCTTAACGAGTATTTTTTCTGGCTTCGTTTCATTAAGCGGGCATTCATCGCAAACCGATTTCTGCGATGCTCCTATAACTGAACCTTTCGGGGGTAAATTACCGCTGAGCAGGGCCTGAAGAGCGTTCCAGAAAACATCAGGAGTTGGGGGACAGCCTGGAATGTAGTAATCAACATCTATAACCTTATCAAGTGGAAGCAAGACAGGCAAGGGCTCGGTGAGCTCAATTTCCGCCTTTATCCCGGCTTCTGGAATGTTAACAATCGTCTTTTTTGTTGGCATCACTTCCTTTGGATTTTCGACAGTAGGAACTTCCAAATATTTTCTTTCAATAACTTCATCGAGATTGTAAAGGTTTGCAAGCCCGGGAATTCCTCCCCAAGCAGAACAGGCTCCATAAGCAATGACTATTTTTGACTTTTTCCTGAGCAGTTTTACCATTTCCTCATGCTCCTTCAGTCTTATTCCACCGTTTATCAGCGCTACCGTTATCGACCCATCTGGAAGCTTTTCAACGTCTTCTCTCTTGAAATCCATCGCAACTGGGCAGAATACGATGTCAACAGCTTCGAATACTTTCAAAAGTCTCTCAGCGAGATCTACAAAGGATTCTTCACATCCGCCACATGATGCACACCAGTACCAGGCAACTTTTGGCTTCTCCGTCATTCTTTCACCTCCAGATTCTTCTTCAGTGGTCCAAGCTTTTTCAGCTCGGCCACCATCTCGTTAACAACTTGAACCCACCTGCTAGCTTCAGCTGCAGAAATCCATTCAAGTCTAAAGCGCTCCTTTTCAATTCCAAAAGATTCAAGAAGTTTCCTGAAAAGCTCAAACCTTCTGTATGCCTTGTAGTTACCCTCAAGGTAGTGACAGTCAGCTGGCGGATGACAGCCCGCAACGATTACCCCATCTGCACCATCGGCGAATGCTTGCAAAACGAATTGTGGATCCACTCTACCAGAGCACATTACTCTGATTATACGGACATTTTCTGGATAACTCATTCTGCTTGTTCCAGCCAGATCAGTCGCTGCGTAGGTGCACCAATTGCATGCATAAACAACGATCTTGGGTTCAAAATCAGACATTCACCTCACCTCCAAATACCGCCCGTGTCTGAGCCAGTAGCTGAACGTCCTTGAAACCCAGATGCTGCATTGCCCCGCTTGGACAGGCTGCATTGCAGGTTCCACAGCCCATGCAAAGGGCTTTTTCAACATACGCAACCCTGTCTCCGTTTACATTCTTGATTGAGATCGCGGAATACGGGCAGACGCCAACGCATATCGCACATCCACTGCACTTCTCCTCGTTTACCTGAGCTATCATTGGCTCAATAGTTATTTTACCTTTTGAGAGCAATGACATCGCCTTTGCTGCTGCAGCTGAACCCATCCTTATGCTTTCGAGAATGTTCTTTGGTCCAGTTATGCATCCAGCTAAGAAGATGCCTTTTGTTGGAGCCTCTACTGGAGCCAACTTCAAGTGCGCTTCTCTGACAAATCCCTCTCCACCACAGCTAACTCTCGTTACCGCGATCAGCTCTTCAATGTCTCTTGGTGGAAGCATGCCTATGGAGAGAACGATCGCATCGACGGGGATTCTTATATTTTCCTGGATTGTATATTCAAAGACCTCGATGAACAACCCTTCTGGAGTTATCAAGACCCTGGGAATCTTATCCTCGAATTTTACGAACTGAACAAGCTTTTTACCAGCCTCTTCGTAGAGCGACTCATCGCTACCGTAGGTCATTATGTCCTTGTAGATTATGTAAACATTCGTGTCTGGATACTTTTCCTTGATCTTGATTGCGTTATTTATCGCGGTTGTACAGCACATTCTTGAGCAGTATTCCTTTGCTCCAGGCGTTGTGTTCCTCGAACCAACGCACTGGATGAATGCAATGCTCTTTGGTATCTTTCCTCCAATTATCAGCTCGCCCTTTGTCGGACTTTCGGGGTCAAGCATCCTTGCGAGCTGGAATAGCGTTATTATGCTCTCATGCAAGCCATACCCGTATTCTCCCTTGAATGGTCTGTATGGATCGTAGCCCGTTGCAATGACTAATGCACCAACTTTAAGCTCTACAATTTTTGGTTCTTGCTTGAGATTTATAGCACCAAACCTGCAAACCTTCTCGCATTCTCCGCATTTCACGCAGACTCTGTGGTCTATTGCATAGTAAGGCGGGTATGCGTTGTTAAATGGCAGGAATATCGCCTTTCTCTTATTCAATCCGAAATTGTATTCATTCGAAATCTCAATAGGACAGACTTCCTCGCATTCTCCGCATAAAGTGCACTTCTCTGTAACATACCTCGGATTAACTCTGATCTTGGCTGTATAATTCCCGGCGAATCCACTGAGCTGTATAAGCTCAGAGTTCGTGAAAATATGTATTCTGGGACACTCTTTTATCAGTTCGAACATCTTGCTGACAATTTCAGCCCCCTTTGTCTTCGGATCCACGTAACCTATTAGCGCCGCTTTTCCTCCTATCGTCGGGCTTTTTTCAACCAAGTAAACTTGTAAACCATAATTTGCGAGCTCGAGAGCTGCTCTTAGCCCAGCAACTCCTCCTCCTAAAACCAAAGCACTCTGTTCAGCCTTAACTTCAAGTTCCTCCAAGGGATCTAAGTATCTCGCCTTTGCTACAGCCATCCTTACGATTTCCTTGGCCTTTTCCGTTGCCTTCTCTTTGTCGTGATGCACCCAAGAGCAGTGCTCTCTGATGTTTGCCATTTCCATAAGATACTTGTTCAGCCCAGCTTCCGCTACAGCAGTTCTGAAAGTCACCTCGTGCAATGAGGGGGAACATGAGGCCACAACAACTCTGTTCAGATTGTGCTCCTTTATGTCCTGCTTGATAAGATCCTGTCCTGGTTCAGAACACATGAAAACGTAATCCCTCGCAACCACAACGTTTGGAAGAGTTTTTGCATACTCTGCAACCTTTTTCACGTCCACAGTGCCTGCAATGTTAAAACCGCAGTGACAGACGTAAACACCTATTCTCGGTTCGGTCATTTAACCACCTCCGGAGTCGGGCAGGCCAATCTTTTTGCAATCAGTGCTGCTCTTGCAGCTGCAGCACTCGCTTCAGTTACCGAGTCAGGGATATCTTTTGCTCCCGCAACCGCTCCAACAACAAAGATTCCCTCAATCGTGGTTGAAACGGGATCCAGATACGGATTCTTCAGCTTTATGAAACCACCCTCTGCAAGCTCTAAGGGTATGGAGAGTTTAGAGTTTGGTGTTACCGCCATGGACAGAACGACCATGTCGTATTCTTCAGTCTTGAGGTAGCTTTCTGCTGTATCCTCGTAAACGATCTTAAGGTTCTTGCTTTCTGGGATTTCATCGATCCTGACTTTTCCGCGAATGTATCTGACTCCGAACTCCTTCTTTGCTCTCTCAAGGAACTCGTTGAAGCCTTTGCCGAAAGCTCTTATGTCCATATAATAAACTGTGCATTCAACGTTGGGCAAATGCTCCTTTGCTAAAATAGCCTGCTTCGTCGCAGCCATACAGCAGTAAGCAGAGCAGTAGTGGTTGAACCTAACATCTCTCGAACCGACGCACTGAATCCATGCAATCTTCCTCGGATGCTTTCCGTCCGATTTCCTTACAATTTCTCCGTTAGTTGGGCCTGTTGCAGAAACCAATCTCTCGAATTCCAAGTTCGTATAAACGTTCTGATGCTTTCCGTAGCCAAGCTCAGGCAAGTTCTTCGGATCGTAGAGTTCCATTCCGGTTGCTATTATAATTGCAGCGACGTTTAGATCTATGATCTCTGGCTGTTGGTCGTATCTGATTGCCTTTGTCGGACAATTTCTTTCGCAAACCCCGCACAGCGGTCCCTTTGCTTTTTCTTTTGCTTTAGGCGGTGGATTTAACCTAATGCAGTGTTCCGCATCGATGATCGCCCTCTTGGGAACCGCCTGCGGGAACATTATATAAATGGCCCTTCTTTGCGATAAGCCCATGTTGTATTCATTCGGAACCTTAGTTGGGCATTTCTCAGTGCAAACTCCGCAACCGTTGCACTTGCTCCAGTCAACATAAGTGGGCTTTTTAAGAATCTTAACCCTAAAGTTTCCCGCTCTGCCACTTACTTCCAGCACTTCAGAATTCATTATCAGTTTTATGTTGGGATATCTCAGTAGTGCAGCCATCTTTGGTGCCAAGATACAAGAGGCGCAGTCAAGAGTGGGAAAAGTTTTGTCAAGGTATGCCATCTTTCCGCCAACGCTTGGAGCTTTGTCTACGAGATAAACTTCGATCCCCTGCTCCGCCAAGTCCAAAGCAGCCTGAATTCCCGCTACCCCACCACCCACGATTAAGACGGAACTCATTTCAATCACCTCTGAAATATCCTGTACGGGCGCCTACATAGTAGGCGATGATCTTGTAAAGCCAGTGAGTGTGCTTTCCAAAGGCAAATTCGAGCAACAGGAACGGTATTAGGAAAATGAGAAGCAGTGCAAACGCTATGTAGGCGTATAGGATCATTGAGAGGTCGTAGAAGACAAAGACGAGAAGGGCCATGAGTGCGACGGGGAACAAGGTTATCAGAGACATCCAGTCCGTTGGATGTCTGAACTTTTTGTAATACCAGTGCGTTTTTTCCGAAGCCATTAGCCTTTTGGTTAGTGGAGAACCGACGCCTATGAGAAGGGAAAGAGATGCTATGTATATTAATGCCTTGGAGATTATTTCGAACTCAAAGAACTTCGGGAAGACGAGATAGATAATTGCAAGCAGAATGAAAAGCCCCAGACCGACCAAGATTAAAACGTGCTCAAGAATTCTATCCCTTTTGTGCGGAACGCCCATCGATTCAGTTTCGAGCTTAATGAAGAAGTTTGCAATGAGTTTCAGAGATTTGAAAAAGCCAACTTCCTTCTTCTTATCTTTGATCATGAATCTGTAAGCTCTGTAACCGCTTGGAGCCAAGATTACCAACGCAACCACGAATACCGCTACGACCGGAATCAGGAGCTCCGAGAGTATCACAAGTTTACCTGTGGAAGCGAATTGCAGAATTTTCTGCCAGTAGATCCCGAAGTAAAATAGCAGTGAAATGGCGAAGAATGCAAGATAAGTTAAAATCTTCGCTGTAAGGGAAGAATTGTTCCACCACCTCGCAAGTCCCGTCCAGTCGTATTTATTTGCCTGATATCTCCTTATAGCAGCCAAGATCTCTGAAGGACTTGCTCCGCGCGGACAGCTGTCGGTGCAATCCCCATGGAGGTTGCATGACCAGGGAGAGATATCTCCAAGAATTTTCTCCTCCACTCCAAGCTGTGTATACCTTATAGCCCTTCTGAAGCTTACATTAAGCTCTTCAGCGAGCGGACACACTGCGGTGCAAGAACCGCACTGGTAGCATTCTAAGAGACTCTTGCCTCCGAGTTTAAAAACTTCCCTGTTCAAACTAGGGTTTATCGAAATAAACTCACTTCCTCCAGCCATTCAAACCACTCTCCAAATCTAAATAACTAATTTCTATCTTTTGTATGGGCTAATCCAATATTTAAATTTTACGTCAAAAACATATAATTTAACATCAATAAAAATTATTAGGAACAATAGTTATAGTTATGATTAGAGGTTGCAAAAATATTTAGTCCAAAAACAGATGATTTGTATGGAGTACTTGGATTATGTAGATAAGGAATACAAACCAAATCCCAATAAGGAGTTTTTGGTATCTTTCAAAGTCAAACCCGCAGAAAATTTCACGATCGAGGAATGTGCTGGGGCTATAGCTGCTGAAAGTTCCACCGGGACCTGGACAACGCTTACGGAGTGGTTCGATGGAAAAAGGGTAAAAGAACTCTCTGCCAAGGCATACGAGTTCTTGAAGTGTGGAGACTATTGGAACGTAAAGATCGCGTATCCAGTTGAGCTTTTCGAGATGGCGAATATTCCGGGCTTCCTGGCTTCTGTGGCGGGAAACATCTTTGGAATGCGAAGGGTTGAAAAGCTGAGGATTGAAGACATATATTTTCCAAAGAGCTTTTTGAAACAATTCAAAGGTCCTCTGAAGGGACTGGAGGTTAAAAAGATCTTTAACGTTGACAGACCGATCGTTGGAACAGTTCCTAAGCCTAAGGTTGGTTATTCCGCGGAGGAAGTAGAGAAATTGGCCTACGATTTGCTTTCCAGCGGTCTCGACTATATAAAGGATGATGAAAACCTAACAAGTCCAGAATTCTGCAAGTTCGAGGATAGGTGCAGAAGGATAATGAAGGTTATTGAGAGAGTTGAAAAGGAGACTGGGGAGAAAAAGGCCTGGTTCGCAAACGTCACAGCGGATATCAGGGAAATGGAGAAAAGGATGAAGATGGTTTCTGAATATGGCAATCCATATGTAATGGTCGACGTCGTTGTGACGGGCTGGAGCGCGCTGACGTATATCCGAGATCTTGCTGGAGATTATGGTTTAGCAATTCACGGGCACAGAGCAATGCATGCGGCTTTTACAAGACACGATCACGGTATTTCGATGTTCACTTTGGCAAAGCTGTTCCGCGTTATTGGCATAGACCAGCTACACATCGGTACTGCGGGCTATGGAAAGCTTGAGGGGAAAAAGCTCGAGACAATTGAACTTGCAAAACTTCTTAGAGGAGAAAAATACTGTAAAACGGATCCTCTGCACTTCGATCAGGATTTTGAGAACATAAAACCCGCCATGCCAACATCTTCTGGTGGTCTACATCCCGGAGTTCTCAGTGGGGTTGTGGAGACGCTTGGCAAGGACCTTGTCTTGCAAATAGGCGGTGGCGTGCTTGGACATCCAGACGGGGCAAAAGCGGGCGCTAAAGCAGTGAGACAGGCTCTGGATGCGATTATGCTCGGCATACCTATTGAAGAATATGCTAAGAGTCACAAAGAGCTTGCAAGAGCGTTAGAGAGATGGGGATTTGGAGCTCCGATTTGATATATTCTTGTTTACTTTTCCTTTTTTAGCCCTTCTCGTTATTTTAGCTCGTAGGATTCGTATTGACATTCTCCACGGCTAAAGCCGGGAGATTCCCGGTTTGTCTGCAGAGCTTCATCCTACCGGGTTCGGGCTGTGTAAATTATTTGAAAGCATCAAACAAGGAGAAGACCTGTCAGCAATGAATTCTGACTTATTCTTATGGTATCCCTGTACTCGTGAAATAAACATATTACCTTTTTAAAATCATAAGTATAATATCTTAACTTTGTAGAAAGTTTTTTATTGTTTTGTCTTAACAATCAAGGGAGGAGTTGCAAACACATTTCTGTTTGCTGCTTCTCAATCATCGATATGAAACAACAATCGGTGAGCGTATGAGAGTTATGAAGCTCAAATTTACGCTAATTAGTCTAATACTGCTGTATTCGGTAGTATGGGACACCAATGCTTCTTTTGCACAAAATGAGGCCATTATAGTTCCAGACAATTACACCAAGATTCAGTGGGCTATTGACAATGTAAGTGATGGCAATAAAATTGTTGTAAGGGATGGGACATACGTGGA
The DNA here is from genome assembly GCA_030153385.1 of Archaeoglobaceae archaeon. Taxonomy (GTDB): domain Archaea; phylum Halobacteriota; class Archaeoglobi; order Archaeoglobales; family Archaeoglobaceae; genus WYZ-LMO2. The sequence goes on along the minus strand of JASKJN010000001.1, from coordinate 42,766 downwards.
GAACATTGTCATTAATAAGACCCTAACTCTGGAATCGGAGAATGGTTCAACAAATTGCATGATTCAGGCCTTTGACATAAATGAGGATGTCATTCAGGTTAATGCTGACCATGTGAATATAACTGGCTTTACGATAACTGGAGGAGACGCGAGAAGTAATAACGGAATAGATGTGGGATACTCCAATTACACAGGTATCTTTAACAACATAATTAAAAATACATATGATGGCATTAAGCTTGAATTTGCAAATTTCAGCCGTATAGAAAACAACACAATTACAAATAACAGGTATGGAATTGATTTTATCGATTCTTCATTTAACAACACAATCATTAACAACACAATTATAAATGGAAGTTACGGTATTTACATTCAACAAGGCTGCTACAACAACTTGATTTACCTAAATCGCTTCCTAAACAATTCTCAAAATGCACTTGATAATTCCATAGAGAATAACTGGAACTCCACGAATACTCAATCTTATACTTATCAGGGAGTTGTTTATCAAAACTACACGGGTAACTACTGGGATGATTACACTGGAGTTGATGCTAATGGAGATGGCATAGGAGATACGCCTTACAAGATACCCACTTCAGAAGGCGAAGAGGGTGGTGAAGGGCCCATACAACTTATTCTCATAGTGCCAAGTTTACAGGCAAAAGATTACTATCCAATGCTCCTCGAAATTCCTTTTCCACCTTTAATTAGCAACATTCAGGAAAGGGATTTAACGAATTCAAGCATAAGAATAAGCTGGCAGACGAATGTTTTAACAAATAATAGAATACTCTACAGTTTAAATCCAGATCTCTCTTCTTCAAGCTGGTCAGAGTGGGAGAATTATACTCAGACTCCCTCTATAAATTTAACTGGTCTGCTTGCCAACACCACTTATTACTACTCAGTTTTCTCATATAGAGTGGACAACGCAAGCCTCTTCTCAAACAGCTCAATTAGGAGCTTCACAACTACAAGAAATCCAGGGACATGGATTGTAGATGATGACGGTTTGCAGTGTCCTGAGGCTAGTTTTACAAAAATACAGGATGCTGTGAATGCTTCAATTGATGGAGATACAATTGTTGTTTGCAACGGCACCTATGTTGAGAATGTTTGGGTTGACAAAACCTTGAACATTACGGGTATTGATAGTCCAGTTGTTAATGCCAATGGAATCGGCAGTGGGTTCACACTTAAATCTAACGGAAATATTATTCAAGGATTTTATATCAATAACTCTGGTTACGGTACTTGTAATGGTGCGGTTCGTTACTCAGGAATAAAGGTTGGCTATACTACTTATCTTGTTACTGGACCCGGGGATTGCATAATGATAACAGATCATGAATCAACTGACAACATAATAAGGAACAATACGTTTAATCAAAGTGGTATATTCATTGTAAAGGGCTATCTATCCAGTTCAGACAGGAATCTCATCGCAAATAACACATTCATTTCCTCCTATCTCGAGATCGAAGGCTCCAAATACAACATTATCACTTCCAACACCTTTATGGAGGGTGAATATAGTAAAAAATATATATCCATTGAAGGACTGAGCTATAAACATGCAATTGGAAATCGAATTGAGAACAACACATTTACTAAAAATGTAAGCGATTCAACGCCCATTTTGTGGATAAATAGTTTTGCTGAACAAAACATCGTTTCTGGAAATGAACTTTCGGGTTACGGAGGTATAAGAGTTGATTCGGACGACAACCAGATAATAAACAACAGAATTTCTGGATGGATACCGATAATAAAGGATGATGCTGGCATAAAAATCAATCATGCGAGCGACTGCATAATATCAAATAACACAGTAGAATACAAATACACCGGTGTAGAGATACTGTCATCATCAGCGGATGAATATTCAACAAATCTGACACTGAGGAATAATTCACTATCAGACAACAAATACAATTTCTATATCGATCCAGGATATTACGAAGGTAGCTGGGGAGGAGTCGTCGACGCTGATTTTGATCTTGATATCGATACTTCGAATACTGTTAATGGATTAAAAATTTATTATTTAAAGAACGAATCCAATAAAGTATTTAATTTAACAACTCTGCCCCAGGCGGGATTTTTCGCCTGTATCAACTGCAGTAACATAAAACTTGAGGGCCTTGGATTTAATGCAAACTCCCATGGTGTTCTATTGTATAAAACAAAGGATTCTATGATTTCTGTTTTTTCAGCTCACCATGCTTTATCTGGTGTTGCTGTCTACAGTTCAACTAACATTACGATCATAAACTCCACTTTAACTTCAAATGGTGAAGAAGGTCAAAGTGACATCCTTAACTGGGGCACGGGGATTTACTTCGGAAAAACAAATTCAAGCCAGATCATAAATTGTGAAATTAGCAATAATGAAATACGAGGAATAACGTTTGATTACTCGCATAACAGCAGTATAATCAACTCAGAGGTGGAGAACAATGGCGACTCCACGAGAACAGGCATATATGCTATAAATCCAATTGGTTTATACTTTTACGAGTCTGACAACAACACAGTCTCTTCCTGCAACATCACAGGCACAGCAACGAAGCAGAAGTACGGTATATATCTTTCTTATTCGAACAACAATACCATTTACAACAACTACTTCAACAACACCATAAATGCTCACGACTACGGCAACAACATTTGGAATATAACTAAAACCGCTGGAACCAATATAATAAATGGCCCTTACCTGGGCGGGAACTACTGGCACGATTATACAGGGATGGATACTATTGGAGGTGATGGTTTAGGCGATACTGAGGTTCCATACAACTCGAATGGAGAAATAAGGAATGGGGGAGATTGTTTACCTCTCACAAATGTTGCTCCGGACTTCACACCACCCTCAATATACATAGTTTCTCCAGTTGAAGGTCGAACATATACCGCTACATATGTTTACCTCGAGGTTTACTCCCCCGATCCAGACACATACAAATGGTGGTACAACCTTAACTCAGGAGCAAACGTTACTTTCACTCCAAATACAACAATAAATGGACTATCAAATGGCGCTTACACTCTGAAGGTCTATGTAAATGATACCGCTAGGAATGTTAATTCATCTACGGTTAACTTTACAATAAGTGTCCCAGCCACACCATCGGGAGGCGGAGGTGGTGGGGGTTCATACGAATACGTTCCCCTGCCAACCCTTGAAGAAGTCACTGAGCCTGAGTTTAAGATTTTGATAACAAATCCAGAAAATAAATTCTATTCCCAAAGAGAATTAAACCTCTCATTCATTTCTCCATTGCCTCTGAAGAGAGCTTCCTATATTTTAGATCAAAAAGAGCCTGAAACCATAAGCTTAGCTCCCTATGCTACATCGGGAACTAAAGAAATAACCCGCTTATCACTCGGAGTTCATCGCATAGTTGTGAATGGAGAGGATTACTACGGAAAGAAGGGGAGGGGAGAAGTGGAATTTGAAATAATCCCTATAACCTTGGGTGAAGTTGAAAGAGCTGGGACACTCACCTCACCTCGATTCATTGACGATGTTGCCTTCTCCTTCTATGGAAGGACGGTGGATTATACTTTAAAGTTCGAAGCTAAAGGCGAGGTTAATATTGATATTTACATGAATAAATACTGGAGAGACGGAATTCAGAGCTATAGAGACTTGCATGGCTCTCTGATATATTCACTCCAGCCATCACCATCATATCAGAGCTATGAAATCCCCATTTCTTATGAGGAGATCACAGCGGATGCTGAGAATATCATTTCATTTATCTCAGAGAATGTGGGAAGCGGTGCGAAAGACTGGGAGATAAAAAACGTTTCTCTGATTCCGTCTCTGCCTTTCAGCTTTCCGCAAATTAAGGTTTTCACATATGACAAAGCGATTTCCGAAAACGAAAGCATGACAGCCTACGTTAAGATAGATGGGATAATCAATGAAAGCGATTACAGTGCATATATCTATCTGCAAACTCTAGATGGTAAGCGACTCTATTATCCAGATTGGAGTGAGGAAGAGAGACCAATTGATTCCTATTACTTAAGAACAAACTACTATGGAAGACTTCCATCCATTCTTAAATTTGACAGCAAATTTACTCAAGGCACCTATATTCTAATCGGGAAGATAAATGAAGTTAACTCCGACACCCCCATTTCTCTCTCAACTGAGAAAATTTATTATAGCAATCAAACCTCTGTGAAAGTCTACATCAACAGAGAGATCTTTTCTGAGAATCAAGGAATCATTGTAGAGCATATGCTTACGGGAAATGGAACAGAGAACGGCACATTAATTCTCTCAATGGAAGATCCAAGTGGCGAGCAAGTTTATCTCCCAGCAATCTCAGCAAAAGCAAGTGGCAGGGAATATAGACCTATTAAATCTGATTACTTCGTAGCAGTTGATGGGGCTGTAGGCAGTGATTGGGAAGAAGGGATGTATATAATAAGGAGCAATTTATTCAGCGAGAAAGGAGATTTGATTGCCGATGATATATCAACATTCGATGTTTGCAGAAAGCCGGCAATGGTCAGCGGAGTTTACCTCAGAAATGCTGATGATGATGACGCTTCTGCCTTCATTCTCAGCAGAATAAGACTAATAGATTTCTACACTCTCGAAATAACTGATAGGGAGTTCACAGGAGATCACTATGGCTATTCAATAACCACTTTACCGGGAAAATACTATCTTACAGGCGAAGCTTACAGCAAAGAAGGAAAGGTTTACCATATACCAATGGTTCAGATAAGTTTAAGCTGTGGTGAAAACTTAACAAGAAATCTCATCCTTGAGTATTCAGGTGAAATAGACTTGGACTGGCTATCTTCAACCGCCTCTCCCAAATATCTTTCTTCACCGTTGAAAAGCTCCTGTTATTCTGAGTTAAGATTCAATGGGTTCGAAGGTAATGATGAAGATAAATGTTCAAAACCAAAAATAATAATTTACGTTGACATCACTGAACGTGCGCGAAATAAACTTCTTCAAGAGTATCCCGGCGATACACCCGAGACCCTAAAGAGATATTTTGCAAAAGAGCTTAAGGAGATACTTCTCAAAATGACTACCGATGTTATAATTTACACTGAATTTGAGAGACTCGATATTCTGCGAGAACAGGAGAGCTATTTAATACAAAACCCAGGGGCTGAAACTGACCTATCAAAATTCAAGCAAACCACTGATGTTGAATATCTCATCGGACTCGATATAGATCATCTCTCTGTTAAACCAAGTGAAATAACATATTTTGGGGAAAATTCTACCAGAGAAGGATATGAAGGTTATATCCTGAAATCTGAACTCGTTGACCTCGACGTTGGACCTCTTGTTGTATGGGGTGCAGAATCTAAGAACAGGAACATACAAAGAGCAATTTATGAAATCGTAAATGGGCCTGACCCCTTCCTCTCCTATGGAGATATCGCATCTCACATCAAGCTACACGAGACCTATAATCCATTACCCCCAAGAGGAGAGACATCTTTACTCATTACTCTCACTCCTGAATCCGTTACATTTGAGGAGGGCAGAGATAAAGCTGAAATCAAAGTAGAACTTAAAAACTGCCGTGGAGAGCCTGTTAAAGGTGCAAAGGTATACTTTAAGGAAATAACCGATAGGGGACAGGTTAAAGCAGAAGGCACAGCCTCTCCGGGTTCACCTTATTCTGGTTATGTTTACTCAACAACAGACAGCGAAGGAATTGCAAGAGCGGAATACCAACTTGTTTCATCAAAGGGTGTTAAGGCGGGGGTTGATAAGATAGAGGTATTCACAATGGAAAGGGGGAGAGAAGAGAAGCACAGCTTAGCGATCATCAAAATAGCAGGGATAGGGATAGAGATCAAAGCAGAAAAAGATGAAATTGCACCAAGGCAGGATACTAATTTACATGCCTACTTATATAAAGAAGAACTCACTGGGGAGAAGATACCACTATCAGGCAGGCCTATTCTCATAGAGAAGTATGCTCTGCTTGATGGCAAGGTAGTACCTCTGGGAGCGACGGACTCTCATGGAAACCCTGTGACAGATACAAATGGCATGGCTGCGATCAAGTTCATCGCAGGTGAAAAGGTAGGCATAGCAAAGATACCGGCAGTCTACCAAGCATTTGGCTACGAATTTGCGCCAAGGGATGAAGCGTTTATAAAAATAAAGGAAGAAGAATTTGTAGTTCTGATCGAATGGAAGCAGAATTTCGCATATACTTCTAACTGGGTGGATAGTGCCTCAGGTTGCTCTGGAACAGAAATAGAAACATGTGGTGCTCATACAATAACCTTTAACATAGGAGGTAGCTATAGATACAACTTCAAATCAAAAACTATTTGGGAGAGAACAAGTGGAAGTGAGCGCACCTTCGCTGATCTAACGTTTAACAGGCAGTACAGCTGGCAAGAAAGTTGGAGTCAGGATTGGAGTTTAACAACACCATTGAGCCGTGAACGATCAAGCGGTGGTGGAACGAGCAGTGGCAATGTTCATCTCAGCCTATCCTCCACTCTAAGGAATGCCCCAACTGCGATAATAAAAGAAGATATAAGAAGTGGCAATATCTACATCTCCGTTAATCCTATCCAACTTCAAATGTCTATCTTGGGTGAAGGGATTGGAAGTCGTGGTGAATTTTATAGCAGCGCAGGTAGCAGCATTGATTACGAATCTGATTGTACCAGCTCATTTTATAATAGTGGTTCAGAAAGCAGCACTCACAGAGTGAGCTATTACGCTGATAGTATTGAGAACTCAATGAGTTCTTCTTGGAGTGGTGTTAGTAATTTAGTAATTAGGTGTCCTGGAAGAACAAATGAGTATCCAGAATCAGGTTCAAGTTCGGGCACTCATTCATGGTCTCTTGATCGAGGATGGAGTTCCAATCCAAACGTGGGAGCCATATGCTGTGGACACGAACTCCAGTATTCTGATTATATTCTAACAGGCTATTCTCTAACACCAGAGTATGCAGTACTTAAGAAAACCGGTAAAGACTCTTGGGAGCCTTTCGAACACCATTACCAGTATTCGGTAAACTACGAGAGGGGAGATTTTGCGAGGAAAGCAGAGATAAACGCAGATATAAAGATAAGGGTGGTGAAGCAATGAAGGTGGTTCCTGTTCTCACAATACTAGCATTTCTGGCAATGATGTCAGTTTCATCCGCAGCAACCATAACTGTAGGCAAAGGTGGCTATTCAACCATTCAGGAAGCTCTTAACGCTTCGAGTGAGGGAGATATAATTCAGCTCGATCGCGGGATTTATGCTGAAAATCTTTTTGTTGGAAAATCCATATCAATCGCTGGCAGTGGAAACGACACAGTTATTCAGCCCCATATCTGGACACAACCCACTATTCAGATTATGTCAAACAACGTTAGCATCGAAGGGGTTCGCATCATCAATGGTTCAACTGCAGTCAAGGTTATTTGGTCAGAAAATGTCTCGGTTAAGAACAGCACGATCGAGGGGAATAACCGAGGGATATGGCTTACAGGCGGAGCTCGCAATAAAGTAATTGGCAACGCCTTTAAGGAAAACCGCGTACACGTATTCTTTGAGGATACCATGTTAAACGTGATTTACCAGAACAAGCTTAATCGGGGAGCCACAGGGATATCAATGATAATATCCGGGTTTAACAACATAACAGAGAACATTGTAGAGAGCTGTGAGGTTTGCATTTCGCTAAGAAATTCAGCTTACAATTTTATAGGGGGTAATGAGCTTACAAACTGCGGTATCGGTCTATTATCGGAATTTTCAAGCTGGAATACTATATCGGGAAACCGTGTGAATGCGACACAGACTTTTCTGGACCTCACCGTTACTTCTAATAATCTCATATCCGCAAACGAATTTGAAGGTAGCGGTGTATATGCTAAGAACTTCGACTCATTGGAGAACAAATTTATGCTGGTTAGAGTGAATTTAACAGGGTTAAATTTTGAGTTCTCATTGATGAACTTCTCTCTGCCCGAGAATTATGTTGCCTTAAGCGAAGCTATAAATGTAACAATAATCCCCGATATTCTTACCGAAACAGGCTACATATACATGGAATCAAATCTTACAGAAGAAGACGTGAAGAATCTATCCAGCAAGGTTGATCTTTCAAACATCGCCTTTTATCGAATGGATTCAGGCTCACCGGTAAGAGTGTCTCAAGGCCTAGGACATGCTAATTTCACATCAAATCAGAGTGGAATATACATTTTAGCGGGAGAGAAGGAGACAAGAACTGATGGTATCATGCCTGAATCTGGATTTTCTGGCTACTATTTCCTGTTCCTGTTATTGCTGTTCATAGCTCTTGTAGTAACATTTATTAGGAAATATGGTAGGAAGAATTAATAAAAATGTATGTAATGCTATGGAGACGTTAGAAGGGAAGTTGATATAGGTTATTTTGGTAACTGAGCATAACAACTGGTGAAGTATATAATTTTTCATCTCAATAAAGAAACATTTCAATGCCAAATTTATCCACGAATTCGTAGCCATCGTGCCATTTCTGTTCGGAATCCACGCAGAGGATCGCAAAGTTTGCAAGGCTGTAGGGATTTGCACAAGAACCAACCGTTATCACCATTCCCCCCTGCTCAACCTTGAGAACTTTTTGAGGCTCATGTGATCTAACCACAAGCCTTACTCCAAGCTTTTCAAAGAGATTTCTCGTTGCCCTTTTGCCGAAGAAGAACATGACCCCCCTTTTGAAGTTCTCTCCACATTCTTCCCTTTCCCACGGATCGTTCCAGAGTATTTCGAGAGCTAGATCCTCGGTGGGATTCCTAATTCCATTTAAATCGCTTCTGCATGGAACACCTCCATGAGCCAGCCAGATCTCGCCGTTTAATATCGCAGAGTAGGGCATTCTCTCCCAGAGATCAACAAGAGAACGATAGATCTCCTCACCATTCTCATAGTAGCTCAACTGCCAAGGCAGTTCGTGGGGATAAACATCTTCGCTCTCATGATTTCCTCTAAGCAGAACCGCCTTATCGTCGAGAAACATCTTCAGAATACGCTCATAAACCTCTAAGGGCTCATCGCCTCTATCTGCATAATCCCCAAGGAATACTGCCTTTCCATAAATTTTCTCTTCTATAAGCTCGAAAGCCTCGAGGTCAGCATGAAGATCGCCGATGATCGTGCACTTCTTCTCTTCAACCTCGATCATTTTTCCCCTCATCAACTTTTTGGCCTCGTCGATAAGCTCAAGAATATCCATAAAGGGTGTTGACATCAATCCTTAAATACTTTCTACTGACTTTATAGAGGATGAAGCATCTGATCTCGATCGATGACCTCAGCAAGGAAGAGATCTTGAAAATACTGGATAAGGCGGAGGATTTTGAGGAAGTCGCTCTCGGCTTGAGGAATTGCAGGATTCTTGAAGGAAAGATCCTTGCAAACCTCTTTTTCGAACCCTCCACAAGGACGAGAATTAGCTTCGAAACTGCGATGAAAAGGCTTGGTGGAGAAGTTGTTAACGTTTCTGCGCAGGAAGCAAGCAGTATGGCAAAAGGAGAGACGCTTGCTGATACAATCAGGGTTATTTCCAACTACTGCGACGCAATCGTCATCCGACACTTCCTTGAAGGTGCTGCGAGATTTGCAGCTGAGAATTCGTCGGTGCCTGTTATAAATGCGGGCGATGGTGCGGGTCAGCATCCGACACAAACCCTGCTCGACTTATACACAATAAGAAAAGAATGCAGAAGACTTGAAGGGTTGACAGTAGCTCTTGTGGGTGACCTAAAATACTCAAGGACGATCCATTCCCTTATAAAAGCATTAACTCTTTTTAACACCAAGATCTATCTCGTAAGCCCCGAAATCCTGAGTCTGCCTGAGGATTTTCTCGAAGAATTGAACGGGGATGTTGAAAAGGCAAAGCTTGAAGAAATCATAGACTCAGTCGACGTTCTTTATGTGACGAGAATTCAGAAGGAGAGGTTTTTGGATGAGGAGGAATATAGAAGGGTTGCGGGAAGCTACAGAATAACCTTAGACATGGTCAAAAGAATGAAAGAGAATGCAATAATACTCCATCCGCTTCCAAGAGTTGATGAAATAGACGTAAGAGTGGATTCAACAAGAAATGCAAGGTATTTCAAGCAGGCGTTCTATGGAGTTCCAGTTAGGATGGCGATCCTTTCAGAGGTGATGGTTTGAGGGAGTTGGTAATAAGCAAGATTAAGGAGGGAACGGTAATCGACCATATACCTGCAGGAAGGGCAATTCTCGTTCTTAAAATCCTTGGAATAAATGAAAAGACGAGAGAGACCGTTTCAATGGCTTTAAACGTGCCGAGCAAAAAGATGGGGAAGAAGGACATCGTGAAAGTTGAGGGGCTTTTCATTAAAGAGGAGGAACTTAACAAGATCGCCTTGATCGCCCCCAATGCGACTATAAATCTGATAAAAGACTATGAAATTGAAAAGAAGTTCAAGGTAAAGCTCCCGGAGGTCGTTAAGGGAATCCTGAAATGTCCAAACAGAATGTGTATCTCAAACAGCAAGGAGCCGATATCTTCGATCTTCTACATTAAAACAAACGGAAACGAGGTCTTTGCAAAATGTCACTACTGTGGAAGGAGGATTAAAGAGCTCGCAGACTACCTCCTATGAAACTGGTCGTCTGTTCCACAAACGATCCCGCATCGCTCAACATAATGTCCCATCTTCTAACGATGGGTAGCTTTGAGAAGAAAAAGCTTGGAGATTACACATTCTACTTCGAGGATGACTTTGCGGTAGTGGAAGTTAATGAAAGGCTCATTTACGCTGACAGGATCGATGAAAGGCTTTCGAGATTTTTAGATTTTGATGAAATCCTCTTCGCGTCAAGGCACAGCAGTAAGGATGGAAGGAAGATTTTCACAACCCATGTTTCAGGAAATGTCGGTGAAAGCACCTACGGAGGCTTGGCCAAGAGCTTGGCAAGACCTTCGCCGATCACGATGAAGAACTTCGTGCTAGCTTTGAAGAAGAGACTAAACAGGGTTATGGACTTTGAGTTCAGCTTAGAAGCTACTCATCACGGGCCATCGGAGATCTCAAAACCTTGTGCCTTCTACGAAATCGGATCTACTGAATTGGAGTGGAAGAACGGTGAAGCGGGAGAAGTGCTGGCAGAATCGATCCTTGAAGCGATAAGAGATCCGAGAAAAGACTGGAAGATTGCAGTAGGGATAGGGGGAACGCATTACGTCCCAAGACAGACCGAGATAATTCTCGAAACACACTTCGCCTTCGGGCACAATTTTGCAAAATACACGTTCGAAAATCTCGACCTTGAAATCCTCAATAAAGCCATAGAGCTCAGCAAAGCTGAATTCCTTATCTACGATGACAAATCGACGAATGCGAGAGTTAAGACCCTATTTGAGGAATTATCAGGGGTTAAGATCCTCAAAGCGAAGGAGGCAAAAAAATTCAGTTTGGATTAAGACCTCCCGCTTTGCTTAGGCAGTAGCGACACCAACCACCCTATATACTCCGCTATCGACCTCGTCTGAATCCAAACCTTCCCCTCTCCGCTGAACTCCGCTACTAATCCTTCTCCACTGAAAATAGTTGCCTTCAATCCACCCGCCTTTCTTATCCTGAAGTCCAGAGTTTCTTCGAAAGCAACGATGTGCCCGGTGTCGACGGAAAGTGAACCATCGACATTTATTTCTTCAATTCCTCCGAATGAAGAGAGAAAGAGATCCCCGCTACCTTCGAGCTTTAGCAGAAAAAGCCCTTCACCAGCGAAAAAAGTCTTCGCCCCTCCCCATTTCACATCTATCTTCAGATCTGGCGACGAAGCCAAAAAAGCCCCACTCTGAGCGTAGAGTTTTCCAAGGAGTTTTATGTGAGCGATATCTCCATTGTAGCTTGGGGATAGGCCAAGAAGCCCTTTGCCTTTCGAAACAAATCTGTTCACAAAGAAGGATTCACCACCAAGGAAACTCCTCTTAAGCCCGGATAAAAGTCCACCCTTCATTTCTGGGGAGATATCAACGTTTCGCATATATACCATCGCTCCCGATTCAGCAAGGACCTCTTCGCTGTTTTCAAGCTCAAGCTCGAGCAAGCTGTAACTCGGTCTGGACAAAATTCGGTGCTTCATGGAACGAGCATGATAGAATCATTAATAAGCATTTCTATCCCCAAAAATAAGGTGTTGAGCGTGATTGGGAGATTTGAGGGTTGCATTCTGGGTCTCGCAATAGGAGATGCACTGGGAATGCCATGCGAGGGATTAGCTAGAGAGAAGATAAGACAGATTTTTGGAGAAGTTCGGGATTTTTTGCCCTCTCCATACGGTGATCTCAGAGCAGGACAGTGGACAGATGATACTGAGCAAATGATAGTTCTTGCAGAGTCTATTCTGGAAACTGTTTATCTTGACCCGCAGAATTTCGCTGAAAGGCTCAAGAAATGGTATCTCTCTGGAGGACGAAGGGTTGGTCCGACGACTAAAGCTGCGGTTATGAATCTGCTTCGTGGCGCCACTTGGAACACTTCTGGAATTTTTTCTGAAACATGCGGATCTGCCATGCGTGTTGCTCCCATCGGGTTAGTTTACCATTTCAACTTCAACCTATTGGAAAGCTATGCAGAGATCTCATCAAGAGTCACACACAAAGGTCCTGCAGCGATTGCTGGAGCGGTGGCGGTAGCAATAGCGATTGCATGCAAACTCCTCGATTTCAGCGATGAGGAAATGCTCGAAGAAGTTTGTAAAAGAGCGGAGAAGCATGATCCGCTTCTATCCGATAAGATAAGGTTTGCATACGAGATCAGAGATAAAGATTTAGATTATGCAGTTGAAAAGCTTGGAAACTCGATTTCTGCACTCGAAGCGGTTCCCATGAGCTTCTACTGTGTCTTCTCTTCAGAAGGATTTGAGAGTGCTGTTTTGAAATCCGCAAACTGCGGTGGCGATACGGATTCAATTTCCGCAATTACTGGTGCTATAAAAGGTGCAGAAGGGGTGGAAAAAATCCCAAAAAGATTTATAGAGAATTTAGAGGATTCGGAATTCCTGAAGGATCTTGCGGACAGACTTTACGAGCTACATGAGAGGATAGTAAAGATAATTTAGCCGGAATCAGATTGCTTTTATGGATCCGAAAAAGATTGTTGAGAGCTACGAAGACGTAACGATCGGAATCTTTGGTTCACATTCTGCAAAGGAGATAGGAGTTTCTGCGAAAGCTTGGGGATTCAAGACCGCAATCGTTGTGCAGAGGGGAAGAGACAGGCTGTATACTAAGTTCAACAGGCACTTATACGATCACATCATCGTTCTCGACTCTTTCAAAGATATGCTTAACGAAGAGGTCCAAGAGAAGTTAATCGAGCTTAACACGATTCTGATCCCAAACAGGAGCTTTGCGGTTTATGTTGGCTACGATGGAATCGAGAAAAAGTTGAAAGTGCCGATATATGGAAACAGATTCCTGCTGAGAGCTGAGGAAAGAAATGAGCAGAAAAATCAGTATTATTTAATGAAAAAAGCCAATATAAGGTTCCCGAAGGAATTCAAGTCCCCAGAAGAAATTGATCGGCTTGTGATTGTAAAAGTCCAGCAAGCGAAGAATCCACTCGAAAGAGCATTCTTCTATGCAGTCTCGCCTGAAGATTACTACAGGCAAGCTGAAGAGCTTTTGAAGGCTGGAGTCATCAGTGAAGAGGGGTTAAAGATGGCCAGAATAGAAGAATACGTTCTGGGGGCGAGATTCAATGCTAACTTCCACAGCTATGCACTCAAAGACGTTTTTGGCAACTTCGACTTCGTGGGCTTCAGCGATCGCAGACAGGTAAATCTTCAAGGCTTTCTAAATCTGCCTGCAAGGGAACAGCTCAAGATCAACGTTCCTGTGAAGAACGAGGAGATTGGGCACTTCGGCGTGACGATGAGAGAGAGCAAACAGGAAATCGTTTACGAATATGCGGAAAGACTGATCGAGGCTTGTGCTGAGGAAATACCACCGGGGATCATAGGGCTTTTTGGACTTCAGGGGGCAATGGCTTATTCACCAACTGAAGAGCTCGAGTTTGTTGTATTTGATATTTCCTTCAGAGTCCCGGGAGACCCAGCAATTGGGCCAACATCTCCCGAGATGAGAAATCTCTCGCTAAAGCATGGTGTGAGAATCGAGGATCCGCTAGATCTGAGCATGATGGAGATAAAGAAGGCAAAGGAATTGGGGAGGTTAGGAGAGGTCGTTACATGAGCGGGAAAAAATGGAAAGATTATTAAATTAGGGCAAATCGTTTTAAATGGTGGTAAAAATGGATGCCAAGGCCAGAATTAAAAAGATAGCAGTTCTTGGGGCGGGTTTGATGGGTCATGGAATTGCAGAAGTCTGTGCAATGGCTGGATACGAGGTTGCCATGAGAGACATAAAGCAGGAATTCCTGGACAAAGGAATGAGCATGATAAAGGATAGCCTTGTGAAAATGGAGTCAAAGGGAAAGCTAAAAGAGCCAGCAAACACAATTCTTGGAAGAATTAAGCCAGTTTTAAGCCTTGAAGAAGCTGTGAAGGACGCAGATCTGATAATAGAAGCGATTCCCGAAATCTTCGATCTGAAGGTTCAGACATTCAAAGAATGTGATAGGTTTGCAAAGCGTGATTGCATATTCACAAGCAATACTTCGACAATGAGCATTACGGAACTCTCAAAGGCAACAGAAAGGCCAGACAGATTTGCGGGATTGCACTTCTTCAATCCCCCAGTCCTTATGAAGCTTGTTGAAGTGATAAGGGGAGAGAAGACGAGCAATGAAGTAATGGATCTCTTGGTCGACTTCGTGAAAAGCATCGGAAAGGTACCGGTAAGGGTTGAAAAGGATGTCCCTGGCTTCATCGCGAATAGAGTTACCGCACCAAGCAGCGTGCTACTGCTTGGGATCATAGAAAAGGGTGTTGCCACGCCAGAGGAAGTTGATGCAAAGATGAAGAGCATGGGCCAGCCAATGGGACCATTCGAGCTAATGGACTATGTCGGCATTGATACACAATACCACATACTCCAATATTACGAGAAGACGATCGGACCAGATTACAAACCTCCAGAGTTCCTTGAAGAGATGGTTAAAACGGGAAAACTCGGGGCAAAGAGTGGAAAGGGCTGGTATGACTGGAGCAAGGGAAGGCCAGAGATCGATTTGAGCAAAGCATCTGAGAAAATAAACCCGATGGACTTCATGTTCGTTGAGATCAATGAGGCGGTAAAACTTGTTGAGATGGGCGTTGCAACACCGCAAGATATAGACACCGCATTGAAGCTTGGATACAATCGACCATTTGGCCCCTTTGAGATTGCTAAGAATTTAAGCGATGTTGAAATCTCTGCAAGACTTGAAGAGCTCGCCAAATTCTACGGAAAGAAGATATTCGAACCTGCAAAGACCTTGAAAGAAGGAAAGCTTTCGGAGCTTCTTAAAAAATTTGGATATGAATAAATCTTAAATTTTTTAATCTTCAGCTCACATTGAGTAGCTCTATACCGTCTTCTGTAAGCTTGAGAATTCCATTCTCTTCTTTTACAAAACCCTCTCTTAAGAGCCAATCAATGTTGAATTTCAGCTGGAATTCAGATAATTTCAGCTCTT
The DNA here is from genome assembly GCA_030153385.1 of Archaeoglobaceae archaeon. GTDB lineage: Archaea > Halobacteriota > Archaeoglobi > Archaeoglobales > Archaeoglobaceae > WYZ-LMO2. The sequence goes on along the minus strand of JASKJN010000001.1, from coordinate 27,140 downwards.
TTTTCAACTCATCCATACTTTTACCATGAATACCTATCGCACGAACGATTTCACGCCTCGCCGGGCTCAATGATGCCTTAAAAAGCTTTTCATGATGCTCCCTGTCTCTAACCTTTTCAGCCATAATTAATCTTTAAACTTCTGAATATTAAACCTTTTGGTGTTTTCGAGCAAATTGGAATTCGTGTTCTGGCTCTAACCTGGGATCTTAGAGCAAATTGAAAAGGTTTAAATCTTGACTTCCTAACTTGCGTTGGTGATCGGATGAAGGTGAATGGTGTAGAGGTGGAAGAGACTTTTGCGGAAGCCTTCGACATAAAGATTTCGAGGGTTTTAATAACTGCATACGACTACTACTGGGCATGGGTGGCTGCAAATGAAGCTACAGGCTTTGGAACGTCTGTGATCATGTGCCCCGCTGAGGCTGGGATCGAGAAGAAGGCCTTGCAGTCTGAAACTCCCGATGGCAGACCGGGGTATTACATCCAGATTTGCCACATGAGCAAGAAGGGGCTTGAGGAGCAGTTGCTTGCAAGGCTTGGGCAGTGTGTGCTGACCGCGCCCACTACAGCAGCTTTCAATGGTTTGCCAGATGTACAGGATAAGTTCGACACAGGATTCAAGCTAAAATTCTTTGGAGATGGTTTCGAGAGAGAGGTAGAAGTTGGAGGAAGAAAATGCTATGCAATACCGATGATGCAAGGAGAGTTCATAGTTGAGAGCCACTTTAGCTATGTAAACGGAATTGCCGGTGGAAACTTCTTCATAATGGGCGAAAACCAGCCATCCGCACTGGCTGCAGCCAAAGCAGCAGTCGATGCGATTGCAGAAGTTGAAGGGGTGATCACGCCATTCCCCGGCGGGATCGTTGCGTCTGGCTCGAAGGTTGGGGCGAATAAATACAAGTTCTTGAAAGCCTCAACCAACGAGAAGTTCGCTCCAACGATTCGTGAGAAGGTCGAAGGTTCCCAGATTCCGCCAGGGGTAAAGGCTGTTTACGAGATCGTCATAAACGGGCTCAACGTCGACGTGGTAAAGAAAGCGACGAGAGTGGGGATTCTTGCTGCGACAAAGATCCCAGGGGTTGTGAAGATCACCGCTGGAAACTATGGCGGAAAGCTTGGAAAGCACATAATAAACCTCAAAGACCTGTTTTAAATTTTTATAATTTTTATGAAATTCATCTTAACTATCTCCGCTCTCGATCCAAGCGGTGGAGCGGGAGTAAGTGCGGATATAAAAACGGTAAAGGCGATAGGCTTTCATCCATGTTCCATAATTACTGCACTGACAACTCAAAACGCCAGAAAACTCTGCAATGTATACCCCGTTCCACCCGAACTAATCAAAGAGCAATTCTCTTTATTATTGGAGGATTTTGAGTTCTCAGCTGTTAAGATCGGTGTGATACCGAATCTCGAGGTCGCAAAGGCTGTAATGGATTGCATGAAAAAGCTTGAATGTCCCAAAGTTCTTGATCCTGTGCTTAACGCAAGCGTTGGAGGGAAGCTTGGAGATAAGTCCGCCTACGAGCTTTTGATGCCAGAAGCAAGTGTGATAACACCGAATTATTCAGAGGCGAGAATTTTTGGGTTGAAAGAAGATCCAGAGGAGCTTGCATTGGAGATCTTCAACAAATACGGTTGCTCTGTTGTTATAACTGGAGGAGAACTGAAGGGCAAAGATGTTGTCTGTGAAAGGGGAAAGATCTACTTTGTAGATGCTGAGTTGATTACAGGAAGTTTTCACGGAACAGGATGTGTTTACAGCTCCGCCTTGGCCTGTTATTTGGCCATGGGCGATCTTGAGTTCGCGGTCAGGAAAGCAAGAATTTTTGTCCTTGAGAGTGTTAAAAGAGGACTTCGATTAGGGATGGGAAGATTTTTCGTTAACCCATGAAAAGAATTATATATTGGCTGTTAATTTTCACAGTATGCGAAAGGTTTTGGATGAAGTAGATAAAAAGATCATCCAATACATACTCCAGGGAAAAACCCAGAATGAGATAGCATTGAGAGTTGGTGTAACCCTGCGAACTGTTCAGAACAGAATAAAGTCCTTGGAGGAGCAGGGATATCTGATAAAACTCAAGGAGGGTTACTGGGTTGCTAACTACCAGAAACTCGGGATAAGCATGCTCGCTGTAATATTGATCGATTTCGATATAGAGTCAAAGAGCAGGTTAGACGAAATAATCGAACATTTCAAGAAATTGGACTTTGTTGAGAATATCTTCGAAACTGTGGGTTCGCAGTATGACCTCTGCCTCATAGTGCGTTATAAAGACGTTGAGGAATACAGAACGGAGAGAAGAAAGTTTATGGAATGGTTTAAGAAGCACGACATCCGAATAAACCATCTGCATACCTTCATTGCCTCAAAAACACACAAAGACCATAGGAGAACGATTATTTTATAAAAATCCTATCTTCGTAAAATGCGAAAAGTTTTTTAATTGGTGATGTAAGTTAGTGCAATGAAGGTTGGTGTTATTGGTGTAGGATGCTCAAAGTTTGGCACAAGAGATGTCACGATCCAAGAACTTGCCTTCGAAGCTGTTAGTGAAGCTTTAAAGGATGCTGATGTTGGTCAAGAGGATATAGATCTGAGCGTTGTGGGATGTGTAGGCACAAGAGGCTATGAATTGATGCCTGCTGTCGTTGTTAACGAATACTGCGGTTTTACGGGCAAAGGACCGATAAGAGTTGAAGCAGCATGCGCTACAGGCAGTGCTGCCGTTTACTCAGCCTATTCTTCGATCAAGGCTGGAATTGCGGATATTGCAATAGCTATAGGAGTTGAGAAAATGACAGAAGTTGATACCGCAACTTCCGCAGCGATAGGGGGCAGAGCGGGGAACTATTTGTGGGAATTCCACTTTTATGGCACAACCTTCCCCGCTTACTATGCAATGCATGCGACAGCTCACATGGCAAAATATGGCACAACAGAGAGGCAGTTAGCTTTAGCAGCGGTTAAAGCACACAGAAATGCTGCAAAGAATCCAAAAGCCCACTTCCAAAAGGAGATAACTGTTGAGGATGTTCTAAACTCGAGAATGATAACCTATCCCCTGAAACTTTATGATTGCTCTCCGATCAGCGATGGAGCTTCCGCAGCGATTTTAGCAAGCGAGAAAGCGGTGAAAGAACATGGATTCGATCCCATATGGATCGAGAGTGTCGGCTATTCTTCAGACACTTCAAACATGACCATGAGAGAAAACTATGTTGGGCTGAAGGCGACAAGAATGGCGGCAGAAATGGCGTATAAGGGTGCAAAGATCACAGATCCGCTCAAAAGCTTCGATATAGCAACAGTTCACGATTGCTTCACAATTGCAGAGATCATGGCATACGAAGATCTTGGATTTTGCAAAAAGGGCGAAGGAGGGAAGTTCGTTGAAAACGGCGAGTCCGATTTCGGAGGCAAGATACCTGTGAACACCTTTGGTGGACTTAAAGCCAAAGGACATCCACTGGGAGCAACTGGAGTTGCAATGGTATACGAGGCAGTGAAACAGCTCCGCGAGGAGGCTGGAAGCCTTCAGGTTGATCTGAAGCACTACAGAGCTCTAACACACAACGTCGGGGGAACAGGGCATTTTGCCTGGGTTTTCATTTTGGGGAGGTGAGAATATGATCATAGAGAGCAGAGAACTCAAAATGAAACATAAAATTCCCGTCGGTAAGACTGAACGCTTCTGGAAGGGGCTTGAAGAGGGGAAGGTTTTCAAGACTTTTTGCAAGTGTGGAAAAAGCTACTACCCGCCAAGAGCGGATTGTGTCTGCGGAAACACCACAGAGTGGGCAGAGGTGAGTGGAGAAGGCGTTGTGGAGTGTTTTACAGTTGTTCACTCAATTCCTGCGGGATATGAATGGAGCAAGCCCTATAGAATCGTCATCGCAAGTTTCGGTGATGTGCGTATTATGGGCTGGAGTGATGAGGAATTAAAGGTAGGTGATAAGGTCACTCTCTACACAGCAAAAGATGGGAGCGGAGTTTGGAAAGTCTGGTTTAGGAGGTTGTGAGGTGTTTTTATGGATTTTAAACTGACCGAGGAGCAGGAGGATATTAGGAGAGCTGCAAGAGAGTTTGCGGAAAAAGAATTTACGAAGGAACTGATAGAGGAGTGCGATAGAGAGGAAAAATATCCAATGGAGCTTGTAAAGAAGGCCAGAAAGCTTGGATTCTCGACTTTGAAAATTCCAGAGGAGTATGGAGGAATGGGTTTAACTCTTCTTGAGGAGTGTCTTGTCACTGAAGAATTCTACAGAGTTAGTCCAGGGCTTGGAAATGCCTGCATGAGCTCAACTTTTGGGACAGAACTACTGGAGCTTTTTGGCAGTGAGGAGCAGAAAGAAAAATATCTGAGATGGGTGACGGAAAAAGATGCGATCTCAGCAATGGCTTCCACTGAGCCAGGAGCTGGAAGCGATGTCGCGAGTGTGAAGACGAAGATCGTTAAGGAAGGGGACGAGTGGGTCATTAATGGTACCAAGACATTCATAACCAACGGAACGGTTTGTGATTTCGTATTGGTCCTCGGGAGAACTTTTGAAGGCAAAAAGAGGCATGAAGGTTTGACTTTTGCGATTGTAGAGAGCAAGTGGAAGGGTTTCAAGGCTACAAAAATCAAGAACAAGCTCGGTTTAAGAGCGAGCGATACCGCAGAGATCGTCCTGAAGGATGTCAGAGTTCCCGAGGAGAACATTCTTGGGCAGCCAGGGCAGGGATTCTACCAGCTGATGGAGTTCTTCAACCACACACGCCCGAGGGTTGCAGCACAAGGTGTCGGTATCGCTCAGGGAGCCCTTGAACTGGCAATAAGCTATGTCAAACAGAGAAAACAGTTTGACCAGCCAATTGCGTCTTTCCAGCACACACAATTCAAGCTTGCTGAGATTGCAACAAGAATCCAAGCTGCAAGGCTTTTGACCTGGCAGGCAGCATGGTATTGTAGCATCGGTAAAGCCCGTCCAGAACTCTCTTCAATGGCGAAGTGGTTTGCTGGGGAAACTGCAGTAATGGCGGCTGACTGGTGTGTGCAGTTCCATGGAGGCTATGGCTACATAGGCGAGTATCCTGCGGAGCGATACTACAGGGATGCGAAGATTGTAGAGATCTACGAGGGTGTAAAGGAGATTCAGAAGCAGATAATTGCAAGACAGCTTCTTGGGAAAATATGAACGTCCTTTATACTGTTGAAGGAAATATAGGGATTGCAACGCTGAATAGACCAGAGAAGCTTAACGCCCTAGATTCAAAGACAAGGGCAGAACTAAAGGAGATCGTCGAGAGAGCAGAAAAAGAAGTTAGAGTGCTGATAATCACGGGCAGTGGTAGAGCTTTTGCAGCTGGAGCGGACATAAACGAGCTCGTGAAAAGGGACCCCTTGATGGCTATAGAAGCTTCAAAGCTTGGAACAGAACTTTTTGCGAGGATCGAAGAGCTCGAAATTCCAGTAATTGCAGCGATCAACGGTCTGGCTTTAGGTGGTGGTTTGGAATTAGCAATGGCCTGCGACATCAGGATCGCAAGCACCAAAGCCAGATTCGGTCAGCCCGAGATAAACATAGGCATATTCCCCGGGGCGGGAGGGACTCAGAGGCTTCCGAGGCTTGTGGGAATGGGAATGGCGAAGAAAATGGTGTTCACTGGGGAGATGATAAGCGCGGAGGAAGCTTACCGCCTAGGACTTGTGGAGGAGCTTGTTGAGCCTGATAAGCTCATGGATAGGGCGAAAGAGATAGCAAGCAAGATTGCTGAGAAGTCCGCAGTTGCTTTAAAGCTTGCAAAAAGAGCATTGAACGCTTCGATGAACACGCCACTCAGAGAAGGGTTAAGATACGAAGCTAGCCTCTTCTCGATCCTCTTTGCGAGCGAGGAGGCAAAGAGGTTGATGAAGGAATTCCTTGAAAAGAAGTGATCGAGGAATAATATTTTTTAATCTTTGAGCAAATTTTTTTAGTGTTCGGGATTTACCAGCTAAGAGATCTTTCGGTAGAGTTTCAGAATCTGAAGATAAGCGTGGAGAGAGAGAAAAGCACTTTCCGCTACATTCGCATTCTTGGCGATTCAAGGGTTGAAAAGATTCTTTTTGATGACGCTGAGGTTTACTTAAACCCAGTGGAGCCAGTCAATTTGCCAAAAAACATAACTAATTACCTCTTCATTGTATTTCGAAGACCTTTTTTGATCGCTCCAAAAGCAACCGCCACTCTTTACCTCACATTCCCGATTGAGATCGGAGTAATTTTGGCTGAGGAGAATGTATATGAGGACATAGACGTCTTCAGCTTTTTGAAGCCAAAGTATGCCCTATACGGTGATCCGAGGGGAGGGGTTATCGGAAGATACTGGGAGAGCGATATCTTCGCTGAGGTTCCGGAAGTCGATCCATTGAGAGAAGGAATTCTGGAGCTGAGAGTTGTGAATCTTTCAAACAATTTCTGTGAAGTTTCCAAAGCAGTTTTTGACGTATATGGAATGAAGATCTACTATAACCGCAAAGCAGTTTCGAGCATTGCGGAGATGAGAGTGCATTCGAAGCGCATAGCGGACACTTCTTTTATAGACAAACCACTATTCGAAGGGATGAAAAAGGCGGTTGAAATCTACTCGACAAAGTCGATTCCAATGCTTGTTAAAAAATTCACAATGGAGTGGGGCATATGATCCTCGGGCTAATTGAATGGGGGATGAAGGTAATCGATTACGAGCTTTATGAGGGCTTAGCGGTGAGAGATCTCATCGTCACCTTCATCATTCTCTTAATTGCAACCCTAGTAGCCAAGATAATTGCAATGAGCCTTCGCAGGTCCTTAGCGGATAAGATGAGGAAAGACCAGCTTGAGCTCATTATAAAGTTCGTCTATGCGTCAATACTGCTGATTGCAATCGCAATGGTAACTCCGATTTTCGGTTTGAATCTTACAGGTCTTCTCGTTGCTGGAGGAATTCTGGGTATAGTCATCGGTTTTGCAAGCCAGAAGGTTGTTTCAAATTTTTTGTCAGGACTATTTCTGATAGCTGAAAGGCCTGTAAAGATAGGAGACCAGATCATCGTCGGAGATGTTGCAGGAATTGTCGAGGACATGAACATAATGTCGACCATAATCAGAACTTATGACGGACTTTACGTTAGAATCCCAAATGAGACCCTCTTCACTTCAAATATAACGAATCCAGTTGCCAACGTTGCGAGGAGATTTGAATACATCATAAGCATCCGCTACAGTGATGATGCGGAGAAGGCGATCGAGATCATAAAAAATGTCATCGAAGAACATCCATTTGCCCTAAAAATTCCTGAGCCCAGTGTTTTCGTTGATAATCTCGGAGACAATGGCGTGAACATAGTGGTGCGAATATGGGGGCCATCAAGCGACTGGTATGGTGTGAAAATGGAACTTCTTTGGAAGATCAAGGTTGAACTGGAGAAGAATGGAATCGAGATTCCCTTCCCACAAAGGGTTTTGTGGTTTGGAAAACAACAGTGATGCTTTGCATTTATCTTTCAATTTCGCAGAATGCGAAAGAAAAAGCTTTATTTCTACCAAGAAAATTTCATGACATGAAACTGTATGAATATCAAGCGAAACAGATCTTCAAGGAGCACGGAATTAAAATTCCCCGGGGAAGTCTTGCAGAGAGCCTTGGAGAAGTCCGGAGAGTTGCGGAAGAATTAGGAGGAAAAGTAGTTTTGAAGGCCCAGGTTCTCGTTGGTGGAAGGGGAAAGGCTGGTGGAATAAAGAAAGCGATGAACGTCGATTCTGCTGTTGAGATCGCTGAGAAGATGCTCGGATCATCGCTTAAGGGAGAAATAGTCAGAAAGATCTATCTGGAGGAATTACTCGAGATAAAGGAAGAGTGGTATCTCAGCATAGCATTAGACAGGGTAGAAAAATGTTTTTCGCTCATCTTCAGCACCGCTGGAGGAATAGATATTGAAGAGATAGCACAGAAGTTTCCTGAAAAGATCGTAAAGGTAAAAATCAATCCTCGCTGGGGTTTGTGGGACTACCAGATAAGAGATATCCTAAGCGGAGCAAAGATCAGAAATGACCTTTGGAAGGAAATGGCTGGAATTATCAGGGCGCTTTACGAGATAATGATGAAATATGAGGCTGAGCTTGTGGAGATAAACCCTCTTGTGCTGACCCCAAAAGGTTTGATCGCTGCGGATGCGAAGATCAGCATCGATGAGAATGCTTTATTCAGACACAGAGAACTCGAGGATTTGCGTGAATACGTAGGGGTTGACGAAGTAGAGAAAATGGCAATCAAAGCCGGATTGAACTATGTAAGGCTGGACGGAAACGTTGGAGTAATAGCAAACGGTGCCGGAATGGCCATGGCCACAATGGATCTGATTTACTTAGAAGGTGGAAAACCTGCGAACTTTCTCGATATCGGCGGTGGAGCTGGGGCTGAGATTGTTAAGAAGGCTTTTGAAGTCCTCTCTGCGGATAAGAATGTCAAGGTTGTTTTCATGAATATATTCGGTGGAATTACGAGGTGCGATGAAGTTGCCTTAGGAATTGTCAAAGCTTTCAGGGAGATCAATCCTAAAATCCCGGTCATTCTCAGACTATCAGGTACAAACGAAGAGGAGGGAAGGAAGATTATAGAAGAGAATTTGCAGGGAAAAGTTGAGATTGTTAAAACGATGGAAGAAGGTGCAAAAAGGGCTGTGGAGGTGGCAAAATGGCAATAATAGTTGATCAGAACACAAAAGCCATAGTTCAAGGAATTACTGGTAGCCAAGGTAGATTTCATACTGAAAGAATGCTGAAATACGGCACAAAGATAGTCGCAGGGGTTACTCCGGGAAAGGGGGGAGAGGAGATCTTTGGTGTACCGATATTCGATACTGTGAAAGAAGCTAAAAGAAAAACGGACGCAAATGCGAGCATAATTTTCGTTCCAGCTGCATTCGCAACGGATGCGATAATGGAAGCCTTAGATGCGGGGATCAGGACGATAGTATGCATAACCGAAGGCATACCCGTTCACGACGAGCTTAAGGCATATCTAAGAGTGAAGGAAGAAAATGCGATACTCGTCGGACCAAATTGCCCCGGAGTTATCTCTCCTGGAAAATCCCATCTCGGGATAATGCCGACGCACGTTTTCATGGAGGGAAAAGTCGGAGTTGTTTCACGAAGTGGAACGCTTACATACCAGATCTCCCACAATCTCACATCCCTTGGCATAGGCCAGTCGAGTGTTGTTGGTATAGGAGGGGACAGAATAGTTGGTTTGAGCTTTTCTGAAGTTCTCGAAATGTTTGAAAAGGACAGAGAGACTGAAGTGATCGTGCTTATCGGAGAGATCGGTGGAAGAGATGAGGAAAGAGCTGCAGAATATATACGGCAGAATATAAGCAAGCCTGTCGTTGCTTACATTGCAGGAATAACTGCGCCACCTGGTAAAAGGATGGGACATGCTGGAGCGATTATCGAGGGTGGAGTTGGAACTGCTGAATCAAAGATCAGGGCGTTCAAAAATGTTGGTGTCGAGGTGGGAAAAACTCCTAAGGAGGTTGCTGAAATCGTTGCAGGGAAGCTGAAATGAGACTTGATCTGTGGCTGGTAAAAAAAGGCTTCTTCAAAACAAGAAACAGAGCTAAAATTGCCATAAAGATGGGATTTGTCAAGGTAAATGGACAAATCATCACAAAGCCTTCAGCTGAAATTGATGATGATGCAGTCATAGAGGTTCTCGAAGACAAGCCCAGGGGTTACTGGAAACTGAAAGAACTGGACGAGAAATTCCATATTTTTAAGGGAGACGAAATAGTGCTGGATTTAGGTAGTTCTGCTGGCGGATTTCTTCTTTATGCGAGTGAAAAAGCAAAATTCGTCTATGGAATAGAGTTCAGCAGGGATTTTGAAGAGATTTTAAGGGAGATAGAGCGTAAATACGACAACGTAAAGATTTTCATCGAAGACGCTTTCAAATTCGATGTAGATAAGCTTGAAAGCGTTGATCTGATTCTAAACGACCTTACTCTTCCCTTTTCTACCTCGATGAAAGCCCTGAAGAGATATCTGCCAAAGCTTAAACCCGAGGGAAAAGTTCTCTTCGTCCACAAGCTGGACAAAAGAGAGGTGGCAAATTTTTCGGATTTTGAGGTTCTAAGTTTTGAAAGGTCAAAAGATAAAAAAGAAGTCTACTATTTGCTAAGGCCCAAGACCGTGCAGGGGTAGCTTGTGCCTGGAACTGACCTCGGCGCGGGCGATTAGTGACCGCGGGCTGAACGGCTCGCCGAAGCTTGCCGCTTACACCCCGGTCCTATCAACCCGGTCTTTTACCGGAGCCCTTAAGGACGGCTCTTTTCGGGGGTGGCTTCAGGCTTAGATGCTTTCAGCCTTTAGCCACTGGCACGTAGCTGCCCGGCGATGCCCTGCCAGACAACCGGTAAACCAGTGGCGCCGGAGGCTCGTTCCTCTCGTACTAGAGCCTCCCTCCCCTCAGCCGTCCAGACACCCCCGTCAGATAGCAACCGACCTGTCTCACGACGGTCTAAACCCAGCTCACGATCCCCTTTAATAGGCGAACAACCTCACCCTTGGCCGCTGCTGCACGGCCAGGATGGGGAGAGCCGACATCGAGGTAGCAAGCCCCCGGGTCGATATGTACTCTCGCCGGGGACGACTCTGTTATCCCTGGGGTAGCTTTTCTGACGTCATCCGGCCTCACCAATAGGCCAGGATGGTTCGCTAGGCCCGCCTTTCGGCTCGTGAACCTTTATTGTAGGGGTTCACGTCAGGCCGGCTTTTGCCCTTGCACTCTACGGCGGAGTTCTGACCCGCCTGAGCCGACCTTTGGGCGCTCCCGATACCTTTTCGGGAGCGTGGCGCCCCACCCAAACTGCCCACCAACCGCTGTCCCGCAGAAGCGGTTAGCCCTACAGCTAGGGGTGGGCGGTGTCTCATCGACGGCTCCACCCGCCCCGGAGAGCGGGCTTCGAAGCCTCCCGCCTACCCTGCGCACCCCAAGCTGTAAGGCAACGGCAGGCTGCAGTAAAGCTCCACAGGGTCTTCGCTTCCCAACGGGGGTCCCCAGACTGTTCGGCTGGGATGTCGGGTTCGCCGGCTTCCAGCAGGGGACAGTGGGGGAGTCGTTAATCCGTTCATGCAAGCCGCCAATTAAGCGGCAAGGTATTACGCTACCTTAAGAGGGTCATAGTTACCCCCGCCGTTTACGGGCCCTTCGACCCGTTGGACCGGGCTTTCAGGTACCCGCACTGGGCAGGACTCAGGGGCTGTACTAACCGTTGCCGGATTGCAGCCCCCTGTGTTTTTAGTAAACAGTCGCTCCCCCCTAGTCACTGCGACCTGCTCCCACGAGAGAGCAGGCACCCCTTCTACCGAAGATACGGGGCTAATTTGCCGATTTCCCTCTGCTGGATTGTTCCGTCACGCCTTAGGCTTCTAACCCAGAGCACCTGTGTCGGTTCTCGGTACGGTCCCCGCCCCCCTTTTCACGGTCCCCAGGAGTCGGCGGACTTACGCCATCACGCCTTCACCCCCTTCTCTCCATTACGGATCTCCGGGGGCTTCGACGCTTGGACGCCCCATGGCAGAGACGCTCCGCCTATCCCGAGGCGTCGGGTGCCTTAAAGGCATAGGGCGGTGGCGCGGGAATATTAACCCGCTCCCCTTTCGGTGGCGTCGAATTACGAGCCACCTTAGGACCGGCTAACCCACGGCTGACGAACATTGCCGTGGAACCCTTGCTCTTCCGGCGGTCGGGATTTTCACCCGACTATGCTGCTACTACCGCCAGGATTCTCGTCACCGACGGCTCCACCCGAGCTCAAGCCCGAGCTTCTGCGCCACCGGTGCGCCCTCCTACCGGATCACCTTGCGGTGCCCCGAGGTATCGGCGGTCGGCTTGAGCCCCGTCCATTTTCGGCGCCCCGAGTCTCGGCGGGTGAGCTTTTACGCACTCTTTAAAGGATGGCTGCTTCTAAGCCTACCTCCCCGCTGTCTTCGACCCGGGACCTCCTTTATCGTTCACACTTAGCCGACACTTTGGGGCCTTAACCTCGGTCTGGGTTGTCTCCCTCTCGGAACAGGAGCTTAACCCCTGCCCCTGACTCCGCCCTTCTACGGCGGTAGCGGATTCGGAGTTTGACAGGAGGGCGAGGGTGTCACCCCCCGACTCCCCCAATCAGTGCTCTACCCCGCTACCAACCTCCGGGCGGGTCATACTGCGGTATGTCTCGGAGGGAACCAGCTATCCCCGGACTCGATTGGACTTTCACCCCTAGACGGAGGTCATGGGAGCGATTTGCACATCAACACCCCTGCGGACCTCCACGACGCTTTCGCGCCGCTTCGTCCTGCCCCCGTCTAGATCGTCCGGCTTCGGGTCGTATGCCAGTGACTCAGGCGAGCACACCCGGTCCCTCGGTTTCCCTGCGGACCTTCGGTTTCCCTTCGGCTACGGGCTTTCAACCCTTAGCCTCGCCACTGACATACACTCCCTGGCCCGTTTTTCAAAACGTATGCAGTAACCCTGGCATGCTCCGGCTCGTACTCGTGCCTCGCGACACTTTCCTTCGCCGGAGTTACCTTTGGGGCTACTGCGCACTATCCCCGGCCGATTTCAGGCTCTTTTCACCCCCCTCTCGGGGTTCTTTTCAGCTTTCGGTCACCCTACTATTGCGCTATCGGACTCGGGACGTATTTAGCCTTGGAGGTTGATGCCCCCCAGCTTCCCGCGAGAATTCCAACCCGCGGTACTCAGGATACCTCACCTCGTAGCCGTAGAGCTTGCGCCTACGGGGCTTTCACCCTCTACGGCACCGCGTTCCAGCGGACTTCGGCTTCACTCCACGGCATTGGGCGAGGTCCTGCAACCCCACATCCACCCTGCCTTACGGCAAGGTGTTCGGTTTGGGCTCTGCCGCGTTCGGTCGCCCCTACTAACGGCATCTCGTTTGATTTCTTTTCCTGCGGGTACTCAGATGCTTCCTTTCCCCGCGTTCCCGCTCCTTACGGAGCGCCCCCGAAGGGGCAGGATTGCCCATTCGGGAATCCCGGGTTCTAAGGCTCCATGCGCCTCCCCCGGGCTTTTCGCAGCTTGGCACGCCCTTCCTCGGCGCCCGAGCCAAGCCATCCACCGGCCGGGATAACCGCCGGTAGTCAGTTCCAGTTTGCACCTACCCCTGCACGGTCTCACTTGCCCGAAGGCATTAACCCTTCCCCGACGACTTTCATCGCCGGGTGCATGAGAGGGCTTGCCAGCATTTAAGCCTGGCAGGCAGGCGTTCGCTGGAGGTGATCCAGCCGCAGATTCCCCTACGGCTACCTTGTTACGACTTAGCCCCCCTCGCGGACCCTGGGCTCGAGGATGCCCTACGGACACCCCCTCGCCCCTAGCCCACTTGGGTGGCTTGACGGGCGGTGTGTGCAAGGAGCAGGGACGTATTCACCGCGTGATTTTGACACGCGATTACTACGGATTCCAGGTTCACGAGGGCGAGTTGCAGCCCTCGATCCCAGGTGAGACCGGGTTTAGGAGATTTCCTACCCCTTTCGGGGTCGGAACCCATTGTCCCGGCCATTGTAGCCCGCGTGTAGCCCGGGGGATTCGGGGCATACGGACCTGCCGTTGCCCGCACCTTCCTCCGGCTTAGCGCCGGCAGTCCCCTCAGTGTGCCCGGCTTCCCCGAAGGGAACCGCTGGCAACTGAGGGCGCGGGTCTCGCTCGTTGCCTGACTTAACAGGATGCTTCACAGTACGAACTGACGACGGCCATGCACCACCTCTCAGCTAGTCTGGTAGAGTCTTCAGCCCGACCTTCATCCCGCTGTCTCCCCCGGTAAGCTTCCCAGCGTTGAATCTAATTAAACCGCAGGCTCCACCCGTTGTGGTGCTCCCCCGCCAATTCCTTTAAGTTTCAGCCTTGCGGCCGTACTCCCCAGGCGGCGGACTTAACGGTTTCCCTCCGGCACCGGACAAGCTCATAGCTTGTCCGACACAAAGTCCGCATCGTTTACAGCCAGGACTACCCGGGTATCTAATCCGGTTTGCTCCCCTGGCCTTCGTCCCTCACCGTCGGACGCGTTCCAGCCGAGCGCCTTCGCCACAGGTGGTCCTCCCGGGATTATAGGATTTCACCCCTACTCCGGGAATACCCTCGGCCTCTCCCGCTCCCTAGGCTGGGAGTATCCTCCGGCATTCTGACCGTTAAGCGGCCAGATTTCCCGGAGGACTTCCCAACCCGGCTACGGACGCTTTAAGCCCAATAATAGTGACCGCCACTCGGGCCGCCGGTATTACCGCGGCGGCTGCCACCGGCCTTGCCCGGCCCTTGCTATGGGGAGCTTTTTAGGCTCCCCGACAGCCGATGCAAGCATCGGCACTCCGGCTGACCCCGTCGCGGTTTCCCGCATTGCGGAGGTTTCGCGCCTGCTGCGCCCCGTAGGGCCTGGACCCTTGTCTCAGGGTCCATCTCCGGGCTCCCACTCCCATGGCCCGTACGGATCTTAGGCTTGGTAGGCCGTTACCCCACCAACTACCTAATCCGCCGCAGACCCATCCTCGGGCTCCTTGCGGACTTTCGGAGATGGAACATTCCAGTATCCATCTCCTATGGGGGTTTAGCCCCAGTTTCCCGGGGTTATCCCCCTCCCGAGGGCAGGTTGTCCACGTGTTACTGAGCCGTCCGCCGGTGCTTGTCTTGCGACAAGCCCCTGGACTCGCATGGCTTAGTCCCAGCCGGATAGCAGCGGCCTCTGGCAGGATCAACCAGAATTGGCGGGGATAAAGTGAATACGTCCCCCTGCCTGCCAGTATGCTCTGCTGACAAGCCCCGCATCAGACCGCAAGCTTCTGCGGTCCTCCCATACTATACCGCAGATTAGAATGCTACCCCTCACCCAGAGCTATGCTCAGTCGGGGTCCTTGCTGGATCTGCGGTAATTTACGTGACCTCGTTGTGTAGTATACCATTACTCTTTTGGATTTATAAGACTTTTGCTCGACTTTTTTTGAGTATTAATTCTATTTTGCAAGCTCTATAACTCCGCTGAGTAGATATATTTTGACATCACAAGACTTAAATATTTTATTATCTTTTCGTTTTATGAGCTATGAAGTCTTAATGCAGAAACTCGGTTTTCCGAACTCTGAAAAACTTAAAAAGATTCTCGAATACCTAATGAACGAAGAAGAAGCTATGATTGCATCTGCTTTGCCGGGAACTTTGGAAGAAATCTCCAAAAAAACTGGTATCGAAAAGGAAAAAGTTCAGGATATCCTCGAAGACCTTTTCGTTAAGGGTGTGGTTTTTCCAAGAGATTTCAGAAATCGGGATTATTTTAGATTTGCAAGAGATATAATTCAACTCCACGACTCAACGCTTGCCAGCAAGCATGTGAAAGATCCGGAGTTTGCAAAGCTTTGGAAGGATTTTTTGGATTCCGAAGGAAACAGGAAAATTGGAGAAATTCTATCTTCCCTAGGTTTTAAGATTTGGAGGGTTATTCCAGCATACAATGCAATAAAAGACCTGCCCAATGTTTTACCATACGAAAACATGAAAGAGATCATGAAAGCCCAGCAGAAAATAGCTGTTGTTCCGTGTTCCTGTAGAAATCTATCTATGCTCGCCGGAGAACCGTGCAAACACACTGACGAGACAAAATGGCACTGTATTCAAGTAGGAAGGGGGGGGCGGAGTACGTCATTGCGAAAAATGCTGGCATTGAGTTATCCACTGACAGTGTCATAGCGCTTATTGATGAGATCGAAAGAGATGGGCTGATCCATACTTGGCCAAATACCTCCAAGATTGTGGACCCTCGAATAACTACAAACTGTAACTGTTGCTCAGATTGCTGTGAGTTCTTCCTATCAGCAAGAGCAGCAGGAGTAGATATAGGCAATTTTATCGAAAAAAGCAGATATGAAGCCTATGTCGACGTTGATAAATGTACTGGCTGTCAGAAATGCGTTGAGAGATGCCATTTCGATGCGATCGAACTTTTCAGGCCCGAGGGTAGCAAGAAGTTCAAGGCCAAGGTGATATCCGAGAAGTGCTTTGGATGCGGAGTCTGCGTTGTTGGTTGTGAAAAGAATGCGATAAGGCTTAAGGTGGTTCGACCTCCAGAATTCATTCCAGAGTAAAAATCATCAACCAAGGAGACGTGGATTTAAATTTAAAATTAAATATTTCGAATAAAATACCTATAAATGTCATAGCCTAGAAATTAAAACATGAACAGGATCCTCTTGAGTGTAGTTATCTTGACAGTGGCAATCTCTGGAGCTACTTTGCTGAAGCTCGAGTTTGAGAGCGAAACACCAGGCGATGACCTTAATTTAGCGAACCCTGCGGCGATTTATTGTGCTGAGATGGGATACGAATACAGAATAGAGACGAGTAAAGAAGGACAGATTGGATTTTGCGTTTTTCCAGACAGAACGGAGTGCGAGGAGTGGAGTTTCTTCAGAGGGGAGTGTGGAGAGAAGTGGAAAAATGTCCAGTTCGAGGTTGGAAACTGTTCCGATCTTACACGGGGCTATGGAAACTACTACGTTTATGACAACAACGAGAGAACAATCAGAGCCTATGTAACTGTGAACTGCGGAAGCGATGAAATTCTTGTTGAGAAGGGAGAGGTTTACAGAATTCTTGAGAAAGACTATGATGGGTTACTCCTTAAATGTCTTTGCCAGAAGGAAGTGAAGATCTTCAACGCCAAAGACATTGGGGTTGAATTTGTGGGGCTTTCCGGTGAGGCCGTGAAGCTTAAGAAGCAAGCGGTAGAGTTCTGCGGATGGTCGACCTATGCGAGTTGTAAAGACGATGGGGATTGCAAAGTCGGTGGTTGCTCAGGTCAGGTTTGCATGGGTGCTGGCGAGAACATTGTGACGACATGTGAGTGGAAGGATTGCTACAAACCCACTGGAATGAAGTGCGGTTGTGTGAACAACGCCTGCCAGTGGGTAAATATTTAAATTTTTTCCTTTACAGAAGGTAGATGATAATCGCGCAGGATTGCGAGGATGCGAGAAGAGCAATACTTGGAAAGATCGTCGAGAACGGAGCCAGATGCAGGTCGAGATTTGGGATTTATTTGCGCGTTGATCCAAGCCTTTTGATTGTTGAAAATTCTTCTGAAGCGGATTTTCCAAAGGATTACTTCAGTGAGAAATACCTTAAAAGATTTGAAGAAGCTCTAGACACTTGCGTTGAAAAGCTGAAAGAGAGGAAATATACGCGGAGAGCTTCAATTCCCATCTGGAGACCAGAAGACACGCTTTCTAACAATCCACCCGCAATTACAGAGATCTCATTTTTATTCGATGAAAAACTTCACGCTACAGCCTACATCCGCTCCCTCGACTGCCTAAACTACTTCGAGTCGAATTTTCGCTTTCTTTCATTCGCTCTGAAAAGCGTTGCTGAAAAAGCAGAACTACCAGAAGGAAGCGTTGCGATGCTCATCGCAATACCACACATTTATGAAAGAGACCTGAACAGAGCCAAATCCATTGCAGAGCCAATGGATGAGATATATGGATATACAAGCCTTGGAACGCATCTCGTTGAAGACTACCTTTCATCCGCATGGCATTCCGCACTCGAAACCATCTACAATCATGGAAAGAGCAAGGAGACTGAATGGGATATGTTCGAAGGGCAAAAGACGAGCAAATTTGTTCACAGATTGTTCATAGAGGTCTTAAAGCCAGAAGAGAACAAATTGCATGACAAAGCCCCATTCACCGAACGCTACGGCATTGACTACGCTCATGATTATATAATATACGCGAACAAACTGCTCGAAAGAGTTGAAGAGAACATCCTGAAAGAAGGGGAAGAATACACGTACGCTGAGAGAGCGAGATTCTGCGTTAAAGACCAAGTAAAAGTAGACCAGTTGTTCGAGGTCATAAGAAAGCTCAAGGAAGATCCCTGCAGAAGAGACTGCTATGTAGGAATTTCCCGACCATGGGACCTAACAAGCAAAGATCCTCCATGCCTGAGAGGATACCAGTTCGTGAACAACGGGGGAAAGCTTAAGGGGATCTTTTACATGCGCTCGAACGATGCATACGGGGCGATGCATGCGAATATGTTCGGATTCTCTTTGCTAACGAAATACGTCGCAGAGATTACAGGATTTTGCGATTACAATTATGCACACTTTGCAGTCGACGCACACATATATTCCGGATTTCTTGAAGCAGTGAAAGAAATCCTCTATCCCGAGATGAAAAGAAAAAAGATAAATTAAACCGAGATTTTCAAACAAAGCCGCCGGCGGGCTTTGAACCCGCGACCTGGTGATTACAAGTCACCCGCTCTCCCAGCTGAGCCACGGCGGCACCCTTCCACGTTGTTATACTTTCATTTTTTAAGCTTTCCCATACGGATGATCTCGGGAAGGATTTATATACTCAGTGTAGCATTGAGGTCATGGCAAGATTTCCAGAAGCAGAAGCGAGATTATTAAACGTGAAGATCTGCATGAGATGCAACGCAAGGAATCCAATAAAGGCGAAGACTTGCAGGAAGTGCGGATATCGTGGCCTGAGACCAAAGTCAAAGGAAAGAAAGGGTAAGTGATCACTCACTTGCAAAATATCTCACCTCAACTCCCGCTTCCTCAAGCAGTTTAAGTCCATTTTTGTCCGCATATTCTTTGCCATAGACGACACATTTTATTCCTGCATTTATTATAATCTTCGCGCATGTTATACAGGGACAGTGTGTCGAGTATAGGGTTGCACCCTCTACGCTAATTCCAAACTTCGCAGCCTGCAGTATCGCATTCTGCTCTGCATGCACACCTCTGCAAAGTTCTTGTCTTTCACCGCTCGGAACCTGAAGCTTTTCTCTCATGCAACCGACTTCTTCGCAGTGAGGAAGATTCGAAGGGGCTCCATTGTAACCGGTGGCCAAAATTCGCTTATCTTTCACAATCACCGCACCAACTTTTTGCCTGAGACAGGTTGAGCGCTTCGCAGCAACTCTTGCTATTTCCATGAAGTATTCGTCAAGCGTAGGTCGCATTTCAGACACCCAAGAATTTCCTCGGATTTTCATAACAAACTTTCTTCGCTTCTTTTCCCAGGATACGCGCAGTTTCCGCAACTGTATCGAGCATAGTGTGGCCAAAACCAGCGTCGCTGTTTACGATGCATCTATCTTCCCCAATTTCTCTTACAATTTTTACCGCCTCCCCCGAATTCAGCTTACCACGCTGAACTGTTAGGCCAACCCAGAAACCGCTTTTTGAGATCAAATCGAGATTTTCAAAGCTTGTATGATCGATTACCGCGAGCTCGTTCGGAAACTCAAGCTCTTTCAGAATTTCAAGAGTCTTTTCCGTTATCTTCCTTTTGTTTCCGCCTGGTGTGTGGATCACACAGGGGATATCTTTTGTTATTGCAATCTTCAATTGCTTCCTGAGAACGTCCTGCTCGATCTCACTGCCAGTTTCAAGCCCTATCTCGCCAAACGCGACCCAATCATTCGCTTCAAGATGTTCGAGCACGGTTTCATAGTCAGGGGGAATGCATCTCGGATGAATTCCAACCGCAGGGAACATCTCTATCTCAACCATTGAACAGCGAAGCTTTTCGAATTCTTCAAGTCTTCTGAACTCATCGATCAGCGTTTGGGGAAAAAGAGGTTTTATGGGATAAAAACTTAAGCTACAAATCCCAGTTACTCCACTTTCACGCAATTTTTTCAGCTCCAAGAGCCCCATTCCCTCTGTGTGGACATGAAGATCGAAGAGCATGAATACAATTGACCTGAGAAAATAAATCAATCGGTATTGCTTTTTGCTAAAAAGCTTTAAACCATGAAGAGAAACTTTAAATATGGGTGCGGATATTGGCGATCTGCTTGAGAGGAATGAAGTCGAGTTAAGCTATTTCTCTGGAAGGAAAATCGCCATAGATGCTTTCAACACGCTTTATCAGTTCATCTCCACCATAAGACAGCCTGATGGGACACCTTTGAAAGATTCCCAGGGGAGAATTACTTCACATCTCTCCGGGATACTGTATCGAGTGACAAACATGGTCGAGATCGGTATAAGACCAATCTTCGTATTCGATGGTGAACCGCCAGATTTCAAAAAGGCTGAAATCGAGGAAAGAAAAAAGAGAAGAGCTGAGGCGGAAGAGAAATGGATTGAGGCTATCCAGAGTGGAGAGGAATATGCCAAAAAATACGCCCAAGCTTCTGCAAGGGTTGATGAGTATATAGTGGAGAGTTCCAAGAGACTTCTAGGCTATATGGGGATCCCCGTCGTGCAGGCACCGTGCGAGGGAGAGGCACAGGCTGCTCACATGGTTAAAAAAGGAGATGCGGACTTTGTGGGCAGTCAGGATTACGACTCACTCCTCTTTGGAGGCAAGATGCTTGCGAGAAATCTGGCAATAACTGGAAAAAGAAAGCTCCCCGGGAAAAATATCTATGTGGACGTAAATCCAGAGATAATATCACTTGAAGAGAATCTGAAAAAGCTCGGGATAACGAGAGAACAGCTTGTGGACATAGCAATTCTTTGCGGAACAGATTACAACGAGGGGATCAAGGGAGTAGGAGCAAAGAAAGCTTACAGTTATATAAAAACTTATGGAGATATTTTTAAAGCTTTAAAGGCCATAAAAGCAGAGATCGAAAATTTGGAAGCTATCAGGGACTTTTTCCTGAATCCCAAGGTTACCGATGATTATAAAGTGGAGTTCTTGGAGCCACAGAAAGATAAGATCGTCGAAATGCTCTGTGAGGAGCATGACTTCAGCAGGGAGAGGGTTGAAAAGGCTATTGAGAAGCTCAAAATAAAGCCCGCCCAGTTCACACTGGAAAGGTGGTTTTGATGCATGAGCGAGAGGTTGATTACAGAGTTGCAATAATAACAGTTTCAACTTCAAGATTCGAGAGGTACGGCTTCCTGAGAGGTGTTGAGAAGATTCCGGAAGACGATGAATCGGGAAAAGAGATCTTAAATTCCTTCAAAGATAAGGTTGTAGACTACTGGCTTGTTCCCGACAAAATTTTGGATATAAGAACTGCGGTTTATGAGGCACTCAAAAAGGCGGATCTTTGCATTTTAACAGGCGGTACAGGCCTTAATCCAAAGGATTTGACAATTGAAGCTGTTGAAGAACTGTTTGAAAAGAAAATAGATGGCTTCGGTGAGATTTTTAGAATGCTCAGTTTTAAAGAGATCGGCTATTCTGCGATCCTCTCAAGGGCGACCGCAGGAATAATAAACGGGAGGGTGGTTTTCTGTCTCCCTGGCTCAAAAAAGGCAGTTTCACTTGGTTTGGAGATAATAAAGGGTTCAATTAGACACATCCTAAGCCATGTTAAAGGGCTGGCTTAATTTCTCTTTCATTAACCTTCTCGTTCTCCAAATATTCCCAATTCCAGAAGACTGTTAAAATCCAAAGCTTTCACCATTTTTCAGCACCCTTGCGTTTTAAAAGTTCTCCTTGAACCATGAAGGGTTTTCTGTATGGGCAGGTATGATGAACTCAGGGTCGATCTCTTCGATTCAATCTAATTCCCCTTTGGCACATGACTTAGATGCATGGTAGCCTCTAACAAATCTTACCTTTGTTTGTTCTTCAAAGGCATTTCAAAGTCTTTTAACCTATTGATGAACTAAAGAGTGGCTGAGCTTCTTCAAGGCTTGCGTAGGTCTTTAAGTGCCTATATAATCTCCAAGCTTTCTGGAAAAGTATTAAATAACGTAGTTTGATTATGTGACTATGGAATTAACTACAAGAAGGTTATTGTTGGTCTCGAATAGATTGCCAGTCAGTGTGGTAAAAAGAAAAGATAAGCTTTATTTTCAACCCAGCACAGGTGGTTTGGCTACAGGATTGGGTTCTTTCTATAAATCGTACCGAAGCTTGTGGATCGGATGGCCTGGAATATCTTTAGAAGAGGTAAAGGACAAGAAGGAAGATATTAAAGCTAAACTATTATCTGAAAACTGCTATCCTGTTTTTCTCTCCCGACGTGACGTCGAAGAATACTACAACGGTTTCTGCAACAAAACCATTTGGCCCCTATTCCACTACTTCCCCCAGTATGCGGTATACAGCGAGAACTTATGGAAAGCTTACAAGCGTGTGAATGAGCTTTTCTGCGATGCAATCGTTAAGGTTGCTGAACCAGACGACATCATTTGGATTCACGATTATCATCTGATGTTGCTTCCAAAGCTACTAAGGGAGAAACTGCCTGAAGCAACAATAGGTTTCTTTCTCCACATACCTTTTCCATCCTTTGAAGTGTTTCGATTACTCCCATGGCGTAGGGAGATTGTAGAAGGACTTATGGGAGCTGACCTTGTAGGATTTCATACATACGACTACGTTCGACACCTTCTTGATAGCGTTCGCCGTCTATTGGGTTATGAGCATACCCTTGGCCAGATACTTCTTGGTAATCGTGTTGTGAAGGTAGATGCGTTTCCCATGGGTATAGACTATGATCACTTCGCTAACGCCGCACTTCATCCAGAAGTTGATAAGGAAGTGAAGAGGATCCGTAAGGAATTAGGAAAGCATAAAGTGATCATATCAATTGATCGGTTGGACTATACAAAGGGCATACCTTTACGCTTAGAGGCGTTTGATCTTTTTTTAGAAAGGAACCCAGAATATAGGGAGAAGGTTGTTCTTATCTTAGTAGTTGTTCCCTCGCGTACAAAGGTTGAGCACTACGCACAGTTGAAGAAGGAGATCGATGAGCTTGTTGGTAGAATTAATGGAAAACATGGAACTATTGATTGGGTGCCGATCAAATACTTATATCGTTATCTGCCCTTCCATAGCCTTGTTGCTTTATACAGCATTGCAGACATCGCCCTTATTACTCCATTAAGGGATGGGATGAACTTAATGGCTAAGGAGTTTATTGCAACTAAAACCGATGGTAAAGGTGTTTTGATTCTCAGCGAAACAGCTGGAGCATCTGGAGAATTAGGGGAGGCAATTATAGTAAATCCAAATAACAAGGAGAGAATTGCGGAAGCATTGAAGTATGCCCTAACTATGCCCGATGAGGAGCAAATAGAACGAAATAGAGCTATGCAGAACAGAATACGGCGCTACAATATAGTGCGGTGGGGAAATGACTTCATCGATAGGCTTCTTTACATTAAGCGGATCCAGCAAGAACTTCGCGTAAGAAAGCTCACAGATGAAATCAGAAAGAGGCTTATTAGCGATTACTCCAAAAGCAGTAGCAGGCTGATCCTATTAGACTATGATGGGACCCTCGTTCCATTTGCAGAAAAGCCACAGAAGGCAAAACCTGATATTGAACTCCTAAAGCTGCTTGAAGCTCTTAGTCAGAAGCCTGGAAATGAGATTGTAATCGTGAGTGGTAGGAGCAAGGACACATTAGAAGAGTGGTTTGGTGGCTTAAATGTTGGGCTGGTTGCTGAACACGGCGCATGGATTAAGGATGGAAAGACATGGGAGACTATAGAGCCTCTAAGAAATGACTGGAAGAACGAAATAAGACCAATTCTTGAATTATACGTAGATAGAACTCCTGGCACTTTTATTGAAGAGAAGGATTTCTCTATTGTCTGGCATTACCGGAAAGCGGATCCTGAGTTGAGCTCAATAAGGGCAAGGGAGTTGAGGGAAGCTCTTCTGCACCTTACTATGAACCTTGATCTTGAAGTTTTGGAGGGAGACAAGGTGATCGAGGTTAAGAATGCCGGTATAAACAAGGGTAGAGCTGCGTTGAGATGGATTTCAAAGAAGAAATGGGATTTCATCTTAGCCATAGGCGATGACTGGACCGATGAAGACGTTTTTGCTGTGCTTCCAGAATCGGCGTACTCTATAAAAGTTGGTTTAAGATCTTCAAAAGCGAGGTTTAATTTGGAGTCAGTAGATGAGGTAAGAAAGCTGTTAAAGGAGTTAGTTCAAATATATTTCTAGAGAGAAAGCAAATTCTTATACTATCCTCGTTAACCTGTAAGATAGGAGAAATAGATGAATGTAGGTGATTAAATGCCGAAGGAAAAACTCGTTTTAGGAATAAGAGGGATGCATTGTGCTATCTGTGCCCAGACAATAGAGGAGAATTTGAACAAATTACCAAGTGTGAAGGCTAATGTTAATTTTGCCTTGGAAAAGGCCTTCGTCGAGTACGATTCTGAGAAGGTCGATGTAGATAGAATTAAAAAAGCTATAAGAGACGCAGGATATGATGTTCTCGAGGAAAGTAAAGAAATTGAAGGAATGAGAAAAGCTAACTTAAAAATTAGCAGAAGGGATAATCGCAGTGCAGAAATCGTTGAAAGAGCTTTGAGAAAAATTGAAGGTGTTCTGGATGTCAAAACTGAGTTTGCTTTTGAAAGAGTTGTGATAACTTTTGATCCAAAAAAAAAGTAAAAGTTCACCAGCTAACCAAAGCCATTGAAGATATTGGCTTTGAGGCAAGAGAAGAAACGCCAGTGGAGCTAGAAAGAGAATTGAGGGAAAGAGAAATAAAGGATCTAAAAAGGAGAGTTTTATTTGCTTCTACTTTCTTAATACCTCTGCTTTATTTTGCAATGGGCCAAATGATTGGTTTACCTGTTCCCTGGAGAGAAAATACCCCACTGCAAGTTTTAATCCAGTTCATATTAACCACGCTCGTAATTTTGGCACCACTAAGGATCTACGTTTCCGGTATCAAGAATTTGATAAAAATAACTCTAAACATGGACTCCTTAATTTTTATAGGAACTTCTGCAGCTTACTTTTATAGCATAGCGGTCTCATTGGCCATACTGCTCGGGGTTGGGGATTATGGTGTCCATGATCTTTACTACGAGGTATCCGCATTCGTCCTATTTTTCATATTGCTCGGAAAATATTTGGAGGTCCTTACAAAAGGGAAAACATCGTTTGCTCTGGAAAAATTGATCGGGATTCAGCCGCATAAAGCCAGAGTGATAAAGGATGGACAAGAATTTGAAGTATCTGCTGAAGATGTTGAGGTTGGGGACGTGGTTTTAGTAAAACCAGGCGAGAAGATCCCCGTCGATGGAGTCGTGATCGATGGCTTATCAGCAGTTGATGAAAAGGCAATAACCGGGGAAAGCATTCCTGTCATTAAAAGGGAGGGCGACAGAGTTATTGGCGGGACGATTAACAAGACAGGTTTGCTAAAGATCAGAGCAACAGGAGTTGGAAAAGACACAATATTAGCGCAGATAATTAAAATCGTTGAAGAAGCTGTGCTTTCAAAAGCGCCCATTCAATTGCTTTCAGATAGGGTTTCAAAATACTTTGTTCCCACCGTTATCTCCATAGCGCTTTTAGCTTTTTGCTACTGGTTTTTCATAGCGCGTATGCCACTTGTTTTTGCCCTAACTATTTTTGTTTCAGTTCTGATAATTGCCTGTCCCTGTGCACTTGGCTTAGCTACACCCACTGCGGTAATGGTTGGCACTGGACTTGGAGCTGAAAATCATATCCTCTTCAAAAGTGCAAGAGCTTTAGAAACCGCTCATAAAGTGCAGATTGTAGTTTTTGATAAAACCGGGACGCTAACAGTGGGAGAACCAAAGGTTACCGATATAGTCGCAATTGAGGAATATGAAGAAAACGAAGTGATTAGATTGGCTGCCATAGCGGAAAAGGGCTCCGAGCATCCGATAGGAGAGGCAATAATAAAGGAGGCTGAAAAAAGGAAAATTGAAATCTCCGAAATCAGACCTTCGGATTACGAAATTATTCCGGGTAAGGGAATAAAATCCAATTATTCGGGGAGATGGATTTTTGTAGGCAATAGAAAACTTATGGAGGAGAATGGTATAGACTTTGCCCGTCTTGAGGGAAAAATGAAAAAATTAGAAGAAGAGGGAAAGACCGCCCTACTGGTGGCGGAAAATAGGAAAGCAATAGACATAATCGCTGTCGCGGACACTCTGAAAGAGTTCTCGAAGGAAGCGGTTGAAAGTCTGCATAAAATGAAAAAAGAAGTTGCCATTATTACAGGCGACAATGAAAGGGTCGCAAGAAGCATAGCTAAGCAACTTGGAGTTGACTATGTTATAGCGGGAGTTTTACCTGCGGAAAAGGCTAAAGAAGTTAAGAAAATGCAGGAAAAAGGGAAGATTGTTGCTGCTGTTGGCGATGGGATTAACGATGCTCCTATGCTGGCTCAAGCTGATGTTGGCATTGCAATAAATAGATTTGAGCGGTTATACCATCAGGAAGATAAAACAAAATCTTTTTTGGGCATTTTTCTACAATATTTCAGCTATACCGATAGCAGCGGGAGTTCTTTATCCGTTCTTCGGTATTCTACTGAATCCAACGATAGCTGCGGTTGCAATGGCTCTCAGTTCTGTTTCTGTTGTGACAAACTCTTTGTTGATGAAAAGGTATAGGCCAAAAATAAAGGGAAAGATTCTCCATTAATTTTTCATGCGGATGGATTTGGGGAATGAATGAGATAAGATCGTTGCGAAGTTCTGTGATGATAGCGGAAGATGGTTATATGGATGACGGTATTACTGTGATGATACAAAGAGGTTGGGTCGTGCGATAAAGATGACTGTGAATGTGTGGTATACTGGCTCTGCAATGTGGATGGAGCCTACGTAAATAAATGATATATGCTATTCTATGGCAGACTGATGATTGGTTGATGATTACTGATATGCGATGCGGTGTATGGGAGAGCTGTGTGATATAACGAAGATGTGTGTTTGATTGTGGGTCGCGATTATACTGATGCACGAATGTTAGGGCCCCTATGTGATGATGTAATTCGGGAAAGGGTTGGAATTTTCGCTGATGTGTTTATAAACGCGTGCAGTGATAACGTAATAGGGCGATAAGTGTGAAAAATGGCTACATGGGAATGATAGCGAAAAAATGTGCGCGGTGATAATGGCTATGTGGGGGACGTGTTACGTGCGTGCTGCGGTTTTAGTGTGTGTGGATGTAGATGGATTATCGGCGAAGCTCTACTAATTTGGAGTTTTAAGAACGAATAATAAGCGAAAAGTTAAAATATTACTGATTGTAGTATCCCTAAATTATTTCACTACCCACAACCAACTTCATGTGAGAAAACTAACGAACAAAAAGATCAGATGGATCATCAAACAACTCGAAAAG
>JASKJN010000067.1 GCA_030153385.1 Archaeoglobaceae archaeon | reverse complement strand
TTCTGGCCAGTAGACATCACAGAAATAAGCAACGCTGTTAGCAGTCTGCCAGGGTAGAAAATTCGACAGTCTTTGCTCTCCACCACTTCTTATGACTATGTCAACCTTTGCATAGAGCTCATGGCTGTTGTAAAGGCTCTCACTAACCACCTTTTCGTCTATATCCTCGACCATCAGTTCTCCCCTTTTAACCCTCTCAACGAGCTTCCTCGTCGCATCTATTAACTCTTGCCTTCCCCCATAAGCAATTGCCACATTCAGAAAGCACTTATCGTGCTTTTCAGTAGCCTTTTCAACCTCCACTATCAGCTTCTGCAGATTATTCGGCAAAAGATCCTTTTTTCCAACGATTTTAACCCTCACTTCTCTTTCATAAGTTTTTTTATCGCTCAGGAGTCTTCTTAACTCTCTTTCAAAGATCTGGAAAATGTTCTTCTTTTCCAATTCACTTCTGTTAAAATTCTCGGTTGAGAAAGCGTAAAGTGTTAGCATCTTCACCCCAAGCTCCCAGCACCATTCAAGAACCTCTTCCGCCTTCTTAGAGCCAAACTCGTGGCCCAAAAGTTCTAACATACCCCTTTTTCTGGCAAACCTTCTGTTTCCGTCCATTATTATCGCTATGTGCTCAGGTATCTTGCCTGAAAGCACTGTTCTGAGCAATCTACGCTCGTAGATCTTATAGATTGGATTCAACAATTTCCTTCACCATTTGAACATACTCTTTTTTCAGAAAATATCTCCTTTTCTCAATTCCATCGCTCTTGATGATACCTAAACGAGAGCCTATAAATCCGATCATCGCAGAAACTCCCTTCTGGCTCACTTCATAGCCCTTGCTTTTGAGGAAATCCTGTATTTCTGAAGAGCTATATTTTCCTCCTTGGAGTAAAAGTAAAAGAAGCTCCTTTCTCATCCCTGTTTTGTCTCTCTTCAAGTATGCTTTCAATCTCTCCTTAACCTCGCTCATATCAAACCCGCTGAACTTCGATCAAAGTCCTTTTCACAGTTGGATATCTTTCCACTAAAAAAACCTCACAACCCGCAGATATTAAAGCTTCCTTCAATTTTTCATCTTCCGCAACTTCCAAAGATGTTTCTATGCAATCTTCAAAGACTGCAAAATCGATCTTTGAGTTCTTCAGAATTTCTTTTGCTTTTTCTAAATCCCCCTCGATTCTACAGCAGAGAAGAGTCCCATCCCTTGTTACGAGATAGAAGTCCGGATGATTCATGGCCATTCTTATGAGCCTTCTTCTGAATTGTGCAGAATCTTTGAATCTTGCGGTGCAGTAGTGGAATTTATTTGCCTTCTCAAACATTTTCACAATCTCAGGGCATTCAACATAGTAATCCTCAATCTCAAAGCCCCTTTCTTCGAGCTTGCTCCAGTTTGTTTCGCTTGCCTCAAGCTGATTCAGGTTCAGAAATGCGTCGTTTCTGTTTGCGATCTCAACGATCTTCGGTTCGAATCTTATCGCCGGAATTTCAAAGCCTGCATCCATGCCAAGCTTTTTGGCAATTCTTATCGGCTCTTCGTATAGATCTGGATTCTGTAATTCTGGTGGATGAAAACGTATTTCGTCAACTTTCAATCTTTTCAGCACATTTTCTTTGACGGAAATTGATGTGTAGATGTGAACATGCAGGTCAAGTTTCTTCGATAGCCTGACGAATTCGATAACTCTCTCAAGTTTAAGCAGTGGCTCTCCTCCTGTGATCGCCACACCTTCAGCACTCATGAGCTCCAATTCGCTTATAAAGTCATCAATGCTATGAACTTCTCTTTCATTTGCAAATATTACGTCCTTACCCGCTCTTTCTTTTGAGATCGGGCAGTAAAAGCACGAGTTATTGCAGAGACCTGTGATGAATAGCACAAGCTTTGAACCCCTTCTGCAGAGCTTGCATCCCTCTGGCAAGTAGCTGTAATAACTTCCCGCTTCAATACGCTTCATGGAACCTCTTCTTCACCCATTCAACACCAAGAGATTTTATGAAATATCCAACTCTTGGTCCCTGCTCTTTTCCTATCAGTATCTTGTAAATAGACTTAAAAGCTTTGTCAGTATTTATTCCGAGCTCTTTTGAAACCTCGTAAACGAGTGTGTGGATCTCCTCTGCACTCATGCTCTCATTAAGCCTTTCAGAGAACTTTTCGATGAATTTCTTCTCATCATCGCTTAGCTCGACCTTTCCTGTAATAAGCCTAAACTTAAGGGTTTCCGGAGCATATTTCTCAAGCCAAACCCTGCAGTACTTCAAGCGCCTTTCAACGTCTTCTGCGATCTCGTTTCTCGGATATCCATTTCTTTCCAAGATCTCGAGAACTCTATTTATATCCCAGTTAGCTATCTGTCCAACCACGATCAGATGTCTGAACGGGACTTCTGAATACTTGATTTCCCTTACAAGGCTGAGCTGAACACTCCGATCTTTCTCCAATATCTTTTTCTCAAACTCTTCAATGATCTCGAGAAGACCGAACCCGGGATCGAAGTCTATGTGCTTTTCCGGCTTTACCCTTATTACTATATATCTCACGATTTCTGGCGGAATAGCTTCGATGAATTCTCTGACAGGAATCACAATCCCCTTTGAACTCTTCATCGCACCCTTTCCCTTTAGGTGGATCCACTCGTACGGAACAGGATACGGTGGAGGGTAATCAAAAATTTCCCTTGCAAGCCTTTTTCCTGTGTCGTAGCTACCACCAGCGGTAGCGTGGTCCTTGCCGAATGGTTCACAGGTGATCTGGAGAATTTTCCATCTTGCTACCCAGTCAAGACGCCAACTAAGCTTTCCACCGCCTTTGTAGCTAACTTTCCCAGAATTTCCGCATTTGCAAGAATAATAGATCCAATGATCGTCAAATCCTGTTACTGCAGTGGTATTTATCCTTCCACAATTTTCGCATAAGGGCATGAATGGATACCAGCCCTCCTCAAGCTCTCTTCCTGTAACCTCTCGAATGATCTGCGCTATTCTGTCCTTTTCTCGAAGAGAGAGCTTTATCGCTGACTCATATAACCCCTGACGATACATCTCGCTTGCTCTTCTGACTTCAACAGGTATCTCAAGAATGTCTAAGGATTCAAGGAAAGGCTGTAAGAAATGCTCTGAATAACTTTCATGGCATCCAGAAGGATCTGGAATGTTGCACAATGGCATTCCTACGTATTCAGAGTATTTTTCCGGGAGAAAAGGATAACGACGCCTTAAAGGATCGAAATCGTCCGCGATGTATATCATCTCCGCCTTGCCACCAGCGTCGATTAAAGCTCTCCTTATAGCATCTGCTGTCACCACTTCCCTCATATTGCCTAAATGAATGTGTCCTGAGGGTGAAATACCGGTGCCTATCCTGTGAAAGCTTGAAATTTCAATGAGTTCTGACGCTATTACATCCGCCCAGTGCATAACTCTGCGTTGTGAAACTGCTTTTTAAATTTGCTAAAGAGCGAGGAAAAAATTCGAATTAAATAGTAGACTTCAGAGAATCAGAGTTATTGCAAGGAAAAGAATGTCGCCAAAGATAAGAGCAGAGACATAACCGAGAGTGATGAAGACTATAAACGGCAAAGCAGGTGTAACCCAGACTTTCTCAACGCCGTGTTTTTTGAGCCTTGAAATAAGCTCCTCATTCGGCTCAATCGCCCTTTTAACCCTTTTCAGCTCTCCATCATCGTCTAAAAATTCAAAAAGATTGTGAAAGCGTATTTTGTCAACAGGAATTCTGTATCCAGTGATGTAATAGAGGGGGTTTTTCAAAAAACCCCTGAAACCCTCTTTTGCGAGGTTTCTGAAAAGCAATACGAGCATGATCAATGGAGCAAAGATAACAGAATTTGCAAGGACTGAAAAAGCAAAGACACCGAAACCGCTGTTTATTATCGGAAAAGAGCCAAAATCAGGATAAATAGGGAATAAGACTGCGAGGCACATGAGCGCCTTTGCATCCGCTCCGCCATAGAAGTTAAGGCGGTAGAGTATGTAGGCAAGCAGGAGCATGAAAACGGTGCCGAAGAACATAAATAAGAGCAGTATTCTCTCTGCAACCAAGAATTCGTAACTCTGAAGGATCTGAATGGCTGTAAAGGGAATTGCGAATATTAACATGAATTTCCAGACTCTGTTGGGCACAATTCTGCTTCTCAGATCTAAGCGGCAGGCATAGAGGAGAAAAGAGAGAACGATGAGAACCTTAGCGAGTTCTAACAAGTTCATATAAGTCAGAAATAATTGCTGTCGCTGTTTCAAACTTTCCTGCCCCTCTTCCAGCAACGAAAATGTCTCCCGCAGTATCAGTTTTTATCATCGCCGCATTCATTGTCCCTTTTATTGCAAGAGGGCTGTTCAATGGCACAAGCCTTGGAGAGACCCTGAGATTTTTTCTGCTTGCTTCAGCGATGAGTCTTATCGTGTAACCCTTCTGCATCGCCACCGCAAAAGCCTGAGGAGTGATGTTGGTTATACCCGTTATCTCGATATCCTCAAACTTTGCAGGAATTCCGATTGTGTTCGCAAGGATCACGAGCTTTATTCCAGCGTCGATTCCCTCGACATCAGCCTTTGGATTTGCCTCGGCGATCCCCATTTCCTTTGCCTCGCTCAGAATTTGGTTGTATGGAAGCTTTTCCTCCTCCATCCTCGTTAGAATGTAGTTACAAGTTCCGTTAAGAATTCCGCGAACTCCGAGAATTTCACAGGGAGCTAGATAGCTGTTCAGAAGCCTTATGATCGGCATCACTCCGCCTACCGTGGCTTCATACATCAGCTTCGCATTTTTGCTTTCTGCAAGCTTCATCAGGCCCTGAAAGTCATATGCGATGCTTTTGTTACTCGTGATTACACTCGCGCCTCTTTTCAATGCAGTCCTCATGTATGCAATTCCGCTCTCCTCAAGCCTTGTTGTAGTAACTTCGATCATGACATCGTAATCTTCTTCCTCTGCGATCTCCATAGCACTCCGATCGCCTGGAAGCCTTCCTTTTTCTTTCCTGAGCCTAATTGCATCCTCAAGCTTGAATTCCCCCCAAATGGAGCCTGTTAGATCCGCTATTGCAACAACTCTGAAATCTCCAATCTTTTTCTCTATTTCAGACTTTTTAGCGACCAAAAGCTCTGCAACTCCCTGGCCAACCGTTCCGAATCCTACTATGGCGATCTTCATATCTCATCATTTATCGGTTCAAGCACTAAGATCCCTTTCTCTTTGCAAATTCCCTTAAGCCTCTCCAAGGCTCTCTCAAGGGCTTCCCTGCTTTTTGCCGTGATTGTTATCATTGCGGTTGAGGGTTCATCGCGCTCAGGCATTGTAACGATGAGTTCAACGCATTCAGCCTCGCTGTTGTCCACCCTCTTTATGGTATCGCTGAGATCTGTGTGAATTACGTGTCCTATGAGCAGAAGCGAGATAACTGCAGTTCTCAGCTTTCCAAACTGCCTGATCAAAAATTCCTTCTGCAGTTCCTCTACGATCTTCTCCGCTCTTCTTGAATCCGCAGTGAAAGAGATCTCAACTGGAATTCTGTTAAGTGGTGTTTTCTTTCCCCTCTGATGGAATATTCCAACGATGTTTCCACCATTCCTTGCAATTGGCTCAAGAACTCTCAAAAGCTGTCCAGGTTTATCCTCAAGCTCCACTATCAGCGTGAATAGTTCACTCATATATCGGGGTCCCTTCAATTCTTGTCAGTTTCTCGAATTCTTCCATAATCCGCTTTGTGATCTTCCCAGGCTTTCCGTCTCCGATCACTCTGCCATCGATCTCAACGATCGGTGCAACTTCTGCAGCGGTCCCTGTAACGAACACTTCATCCGCGGTGTAAAGATCGTAAAGACCAAGATTAGCCTCGCAGAAAGGAATTCCCAAGCGGTTGATGATCTCTATAACAGCATCCCTCGTTATTCCGCGCAGATTGTTGATCGTGGGCGGAGTCATTACCTTACCCTTCTTGACAATGAATATGTTGTCTCCACTCCCCTCGGAGACATAGCCGTTTCTATCGAGGAAAATCGCCTCATCTCCGCCCTTAACATTCGCTTCAATTTTTGCAAGGATGTTGTTCAGATAGTTCAGCGACTTTATGTTTGGCGGAAGGGCGTCGAAGGAATTTCTTCGAACAGAAACGGTTACTGCCTTTAACCCTTTCGAGTAAAGATCGCCGTAAAGCTTTCCCCATGGCTTTGTTATCACTATCACTGTTGGTTTCTTGCACTTCCTCGGATCCAAACCGAGATCTCCA
Source organism: Archaeoglobaceae archaeon (assembly GCA_030153385.1). GTDB lineage: Archaea > Halobacteriota > Archaeoglobi > Archaeoglobales > Archaeoglobaceae > WYZ-LMO2. The sequence goes on along the minus strand of JASKJN010000067.1, from coordinate 432 downwards.
ACTCCACGGGATACTATCGGTCTTATATATGCATCCCTCAGCTTGTTTCTTCTCAGAGTCTCGAGGATTATTTTTTCGAATTCCTCGATGGTAAGAGGGATCTCAAGGTTAATAGCCTTCGCGGAGTCGTATAACCTTTCCATATGCTCTCTTAGCCTGAAAACTCTGCCATCGTAAGCTCTTATTCCCTCAAATACTCCGTCGCCGTAAAGAAAGCCATGGTCGAAAACGCTGATCTTCGCCTCACTCTCGGGAACAAACTTACCGTCTATGTATACGAGTAGCTCCATCAGGCTTCGGTAGCCTTCAGTTTAAAAATTGTTTCCATTTCAAGTGTAGTATCCCTAAATTATTTCACTACCCACAACCAACTTCATGTGAGAAAACTAACGAACAAAAAGATCAGATGGATCATCAAACAACTCGAAAAGG
>JASKJN010000066.1 GCA_030153385.1 Archaeoglobaceae archaeon | reverse complement strand
ATCTTTGTAACAATGGTTGGAACAAACTACAAGGCGGTTCAGAAGGTGACACTTGACAGCTCAGGAAAGGGAACCGTAACATTCGAGACTCTAGGCATTGCGGATGGAACATACAAGTTCTACGTCAGAGACACGATGGGCACAGATAATCCGGATAAGGGCTATTCAGAGCTCGAGGTGGCAGAGGAGCTCTACGATCTCGATCCCGCAGAGGCAACTGCAAAAATCGCAAAAGCTGATGACGATGTACTTGTGATCAAGACTGTGGAGATCCTGAAAGAAAAGCCAACACCAACACCCACAACACCACCACCAACCACACCACCAGAAACAACACCACCCGCAACAACACCTGCAGAAACAACTCCAGCACCAACAACACCCACGCCTACAACAACTCCAGGCGGTGGAATTCCGGGCTTTGAAGCAATTCCGGGCTTTGAAGCAATCTTCGCAATCGCTGGACTGCTTGCGGTTGTCGCTGGACTGCTTGCGGTTGCGTACCTGCTGAGGAGAAGGCAGTAAAACCAAAATTTTTTCCCAATTTTTTAAACTTTTTTAGCTTGGGATTAATCAGCTTTCCAGCACACGATCTTTTTCGCTTCTGTATCCCTGATAATTATCCAGCGGATTTGTCATAGCAACGTTGAGCGGGCACCAGGCACAGCTTAGCATATTTACCGCTCAATTTCAGCGTCTTCGGTATAAACGAATCTTATAAACTACTCGCTCAAAAAATTCGAACTCAGTTCTTTGTGGGGTGAGTGGGCAAAGTTTTCAAAAATTTACAGGAAAAAGTCTTTGCAATGAAAAGCGAATTAACAGCTATGGAGAAATTTAAAAGTAAAATTTTAAAGTTCCGCTTCAAAATCCTCAACAGTGTAGCTGAAATCCTCGCCCCTTGCCTTCTTGATCTCTCTCGCAATGAGCCAGTAGATCAGAGCCAATGCCTTTCTTCCCTTGTTGTTCGTCGGAATAACAAGATCCACATCCGCGGTTGTGTTGTTTGTATCGCACATCGCTATCACTGGAATGCCGATTTTCGTAGCCTCAACTATCGCCTGCTTGTCGATCGCTGGATCGTTAACGAAAACAATGTCTGGCTCAGTATATTCCTTTATATTTGGATTTGTCAGCGTCCCTGGAACGAATCTGTCGATTATATACTTCGCCCCGATCACCTCTGCGAGCTTCTTAACTGGCTTGTGTGCATATTGCCTCGCTGCAACGAGCAAAATTTTCGAGGGTTCATATCTGAGCAGAAGCTTAACGCAAGCCCTTATCCTCTCATCGAGCTTCTTTATGTCAAGGATGTAAAGCCCATCCTGTCTCACCTTAAAAATGAATTCCTTCATGTCTCCAGTCTTTACCTGCGTTCCTATATGCACTCCTGCAGCCAGGTATTCCTCTGGTGGAATGAGATACTCATATGCGGTTTCCATCATATTCTCACCATCCTCGCATTCAGCATTTCCTCAATTCTGATCATTTCATTCAGCTTTGAAATTCTCTCCCCTCCAACAACACCCGTCTTTATTAACTTTGCGTTAAAAGCAACCGACAAATGAGAAATATAGTTGTCTTCCGTTTCTCCACTCCTGTGACTCACAACAATGCGGTAGCCATTCTCCTTTGCAAGTTTTACCGCGTTAAATGTATCCGTTAAAGTCCCAACTTGGTTTGGCTTCACAAGCAACGTATTTCCCGCCTTTAACTCGATACCCCTCTTAAGCCTTTTTGCATTCGTTACAAAGAGATCGTCCCCACATATCATGCAGTCCGCGATCTTCGTAAGCTCCGCAAAGCTTTCAAAGTCGTTTTCATGGAAAGGATCCTCCACGTAAAGAAGATCGTATTTCTCAATGAGCTCCGCCACGTAGGCAATTTGCTCCTCTCTGCTTAGCTTTTTATCGCTGTAAACATATTTATTTCCATCCCACAGCTCGCTTCCCGCGAGATCTATTCCCATTCTTATCTCAATGCCAGTCTCTTTCTCCACCTTCTCGATCGCCTTTTTGAGAATCTCAAAAGCCATCTCATCACTGATCTGCGCAGCCCAGGCCCCCTCGTCGCCCTTGGCACAGAATATCTTTCTGAGCTTCATCTCCTCTCGAACTTGTCTGTGAACCTCTGAATTTGTTCTTTGCGCCTCCAAAAAGCTTTTGGCTCCAACTGGAATTACAAGGAACTCCTGAATGCTCGTAGATCCTTCCGCATGTTTTCCCCCGCCGATAACGTTCCCGAGCGGGAAAGGAATTTCCCTTGCAAATGCACCGCCAAGATAAGCGCAAAGCGGTATGTTCAGAATCTCTGAAGCACATTTCGCAACTGCGATGCTTGCAGAAACTGCGAAATTACCTCCGATGTTGGAGAAGTTCTCCGTGCCATCCAGATCCCTTAATGCTTTATCAACTCCTTCCTGATCGAAAACGCTCATGCCTATGAGAGCCTTTGAAACTTTTTCCTCGATCTCCTTGTATCTTCTCGGGCTAACCACGACCGCCTCCTCGCTACCTGTAGATGCCCCGCTTGGCGCGGAAGCCCTTGCAACGAATCCCTCGCTTTCAACTTCGCATTCAACTGTTTCACGTCCTCTGCTGTCAAAAACGATTCTGTAGCGAACATCCTCGATTACCACTGAATCACCTCAGAACATATCATACCTTTCGAGCCAGACAAATCGATTTGATCTTCTCTTTACAGTTATTGGAATCACACCTTTCTCAAATTCTTCAATTGCGATTTCAATCGGATCAGTTTTATCTGTGTTTATTAGAACAGGGGCTCCCATTGAGATCTGCAAGGCCCTTGCCCCTATAATCCTCGCCTTTTCAAACCTCGTATACCTAAACGGGAAATTCTCTTTAATGCGGATCACCTCTCACATGGGGCCGCCGAGATTTGAACTCGGGTCACGGCGTCCCGAACGCCGAAGGATATACCAGGCTACCCCACGGCCCCCCGGAATTTCGCAATTTCACCGATTACAGATTTGTGGGTTATAAACATTCTCCTACAGCAGTATCTCTCGATCCCGAGTTCATCGAGAGCCTCTTTAGGGGATTTTCCAGCCTTTAAAAGTTGAAGATATTTCTCGTAAAGGTGTCCTATTACCGCACCGCATGAAAAGCATCTGATCGGGAAATCACTCGCCCTCTCTTCTTTAAATGACAGAGATATCACCTGTAAGAAGTCTGCCTTCTCTTCCTTGCTCCTCTCCCACCCTGGAGTTTTGGAAGCTTCCTTCTCACATCGTTAACGAGAAGTGTTCTGTCGTATTCGAGGAATAGCTTTCTCAGCTCTTCATCGCCACTGAACTCAACGAGTGCTCTTGCTATCGCAGTCCTTACTGCTTCAGCCTGACCCATTATTCCTCCTCCTGAGACCTTGACATCTATGTCTACATTTTTAACCAAATCCTGAGCCATCTTTAAGGGTTCCATCATTATCTTCCTTGGCAACTCCTGATGGAAGATCTCGATTGGAATTCTGTTAACTCTAATCCTACCTGCCCCTTCTCTTGCAACCGCTCTCGCGACAGCGGTCTTTCTCTTACCGCTTGTTACAACTACCTTCACTTGGCCCACCCCAGGTGTCTGCTAACTTCTTCAAGTGACACGAACTTTTCTGTTTTTGAAACTTTCTCAAGCATTGCATTTTCAACCTTTTCAAAATTTCTGTCCTTAAGCTCTTCAGGAACACCTATGAACACTCTGAGCCTTCTATACGCCTCTCTCCCCCTTCTGCTACTCCAGGGAAGCATACCTCTGACAGTTCTCTTGAAAATCTTCTCGGGATGCTTCGGGAAATACGGCCCCTTCTCCTTGCTTCCCCTGTCGTATTTATCCTTGTATCTATCGAATACCGCACTTTTATTTCCAGTGATGACTGCCTTTTCAGCATTGACGATGACTATTCTTTCCCCATTAAGTAGTCTCTTGGCAACAATACTCGATAGCCTCCCGAGGATATGTCCTGTCGCATCGATAACAACGTAATCCCCTTTGAGAGTCTCGAGCACCCTTTTTACATTCATACCATCACCTAAATAATTATCCTAACTCCTTTTCCAGATGGATTAATCTTCAGAAGCTCCTCAATACTCAAACAGTCCCCGCCCGCTTCTTTTATCTTTGCCTTGGCAGTAGCGGAGAAGCTGAACGCTGCAACTTTCAGAGGTCTGCGTATCTCTCCACCAAGAACCTTTCCTGGGACAACGACGTATTCGCCATCTTTTGCGAACTTCTCGATCTTGTCTAAGCTAACCTCAGCCCACTTCTTTGTTGGTCCAGCAAGCTTTTCAGCCACACATTTCCATACTTTTGCGTCATTCTTCGCGCTTTCCCTGAGCAGTAAGTCTATGAGATTCACAAGCCTTGGATTTGTCTTTCTCTTTTGCAAATTTCTAATCTTACTCATATCTTGCACCTCAAAGTAATATCCCCGTTACCATGCTGAATTTAAATTTTTGCCTGTTAGAGTAATTTTAAATACAAAGAGGGGAATGAGAGTTGTGAAAGACTTTGAGATTGAGCTGTTAAAAATACTTGAGGATAATGCGAGGGTTAACTACGAGGAACTGTCTGAGCGACTGGGTGTTGAGATCGAGACTATAAAAAGAAGCATAAAAAAGCTCGAGGAGAGCGGTGTTATACTCAAGTATAAGACGATCGTGAACTGGGATAAGGTCCAAGAGGATTACGTTTACGCGATCATCAACGTAAAGGTCTCGCTCTCAAGAGAGAAAGGATATGACGACATTGCTAAGAGAATAGCGAAGTTTCCAGAGGTTCATGCGGTACGGCTTGTGAGTGGAGAGGCGGACTTTCAGGTTGTGATCAAGGGAAGAAGCCTGAAAGATGTTGCCTTCTTTGTTGCGGAAAAGATCTCAACTATTCCAGAGGTTAGGGATACGATAACGCATTTCGTTCTGAGAACTTATAAAGAAGAAGGGGTGACTCTTTTTGCAGACGAAGAAGACAGGAGGCTTGCTTTCGTCCCGTAGAGTTGCAAAGAAGGTTGAAGAATTAAAGCCTTCAGGCATTAGAAAATTCTTTGACCTTGTTATTGGAAGAGATGACATTATAAGCCTTGGAGTTGGGGAGCCAGACTTTCCCGTGCCTTGGAGGATCAGGGAGGAGATGATATATTCACTTGAAAAGGGGTATACCTCCTACACCTCGAACTTTGGACTCATGGAGCTAAGGGAGGGAATCGCTGAATATTACCGCAGATTCTCTCTCGAAACATCACCAAATAGGATCGTAGTTACCACGGGAGCGAGTGAGGCCATAGATCTGGCGATAAGGGCGATAATCGATCTGGGAGATCGTGTTCTTCTGCCGGAGCCATGCTATGTGAGCTACAGACCTCTCGTTAGCCTTTGCGGTGGTGAGGCAATTGCAATCCCGACAGCCCCTGACTTCAAGCTCACAGCTGAGGCGATAAGAAAATATGCGGACGAGAGGACAAAGGCGATAATTCTGAACTACCCCGCAAACCCTACAGGTGTGAGTTATAGGAAAAGCGAACTCGAAGAGCTTGCGGATGCGATAATAGACAAAGACATTCTCGTGATCTCGGATGAGATCTATGCGGAGCTCACTTTCGACTTCAGGCACACAGCCATAGCGTCGCTGAACGGCATGGAGGACAGAGTCATTACGATAAACGGATTCTCAAAAGCCTTTTCGATGACCGGATTCAGAATTGGCTATATTATAGCTCCGGAAGACATCCTTAATGGAATTCTGAAGATCCACCAGTATTGCATGTTATGTGCCCCAATAACCGCACAGATCGGTGCAATAGAGGCCTTAAAGTGCCTTGATGAGGTTGAGAAGGCAAGGGCGGAGTATTTGCGGAGGAGGAATTATGTATACAGAAGGCTCAGCGAATTCTTGGAAATAAGGAAGCCGGAGGGAACTTTCTACGCCTTTCCAAACATATCTTCAACGGGGATGGGAAGTGAAGAGTTTGCTGAGAAGCTTTTATTCGACAAAAAAGTCGCAGTCGTCCCAGGAAATGCATTTGGAGAGTCTGGAGAAGGTTTTGTAAGACTGGCTTTTGCGGTAACGTTTGAAAAGCTCAAGGACGCTTTAGATCGTATGGAGGAATTCGTGAATGCCAAGGGTTAAGCTTTTTGCGAGGTTCAGGGAAATAGCGGGAGTTAGCGAGGTTGAAGTCGATGGCAGGAATTTGAGGGAAGTTATGGAAAACCTATGCAATAAATATCCAAAGCTCAGGGAGACATTATTTGAAGGTGAGAAGCTCAGGGATTTCGTTCAGATAATGGTGAACGGAAAGAATGCAAGAGGAAACTTGGAGTATCAGGTTGGGGAAAAAGATCTCATTGCCATATTTCCGCCGGTAAGCGGGGGTTAAGACAAAAATAAAAAATAAACTTTCAGGAGAGAACTTTTTCGAAAGCGTCCTTTATCCAGTCCATTTTGTTCTTAAGCTCATCAAACTCCGGCTTTAATTTTCTGATTTCTTCGATCCTCTTTTTAAGAACTTCATTTTCTGCTTTCAAATTCTCGACTTCTTCCCTCAGCTTCTTAGCATCTTCAAAACCTTCCAAGCTTATAATCTTGTCGAGTTCCCCTTTCTTCATCAGTTCGTATGTCTCTCTGACAACCTGTCCCGCTTTAGTTTCTCCTTTTAAGTGCTTTCTGATCGTCTGCTCGGTTCTTCCAAGCTCTTTAGCTATTTCCGAAAC
>JASKJN010000016.1 GCA_030153385.1 Archaeoglobaceae archaeon | reverse complement strand
TGATAAAACAGTGAAAAGTAAAGGATTTTCCTGAGAAAGTTTTACGACCTTTTCGTGGATTTTACTTGCTCACAAAATATTTGAAGATAAGAAAGTCAAAGAGACGAAGGGTTAAGTAAAAGAGGGGGGCTAACAACACGAATAGAAAGCCGCCGGCGGGCTTTGAACCCGCGACCTGGTGATTACGAGTCACCCGCTCTCCCAGCTGAGCCACGGCGGCATTTTTGGGTTTAACAACTTCTTAATTTCTCAGCTTTTAAATCTGCCGATACTCACTCAGTCCCCTGTATTTATTTTTCTCAGTCTTTCAACACCTTTGAGCTCTTTTATTATTCTAACGACTGCTTCTGGAACGTATTCTTCCCAGTTTTCACCGTTAAGGATCATCTTTCTTATTGTGGTACCTCGCAGTTTTTCTCGGTTGAAGTCAGGAGGCACGATCACCTCAAGCCCTGCATCCCTGAATACCTGCCCTATTACTGGATTTCTTGTTATTATCGCCTGGATTTTGGGCACAAGGTGCTGTATGTATATCGCATTGCCGACATAAACGCTCATCGTGGGAACTGTAGCGGTTATTATTCTGTCAAGGCTTATCCCCTCCTCTTTCAACGATTCCCTGATCATTGTTATTCTTTCTCCAGCGGTGAAAGGGTTTCTGAGTGTGTGGCTTTCGTCAGCCATGCCTACGAGCAAAACGAGTTCGTCAAACCGTTCTAAGGCCCATCTGATCACGTTGAGGTGTCCGAGATGAAACGGCTGAAATCTTCCGAAGATCAGAGCTCTTTTAACTTCCATAGAAATTGCTATAAAGGTGGTTTTAAAATCTTATCCTTTTGGAGAGACATCGCAACCGCGGTTAGCAGGCTCACTAAAACCGCTATAGCAATTGATGGCAGAAAGCCAAATCCCGAAATTGTTAATACTACTAAGCTGATAAAAAATACCGAAATTACAGTGGAGCTAAAGGAGATCTTCCAGCTAATTTCTCTAAGCTCAAGCATTCTCTCTTCTTATTGCTCCTCTTGGGCAGATCTGCGAGCAGACTCCACAACCGACGCAGAGTGCTGGATCGATCCATACTCTGCCATCGAAATTCAGTGCTGGACATGAGAAGGTTCTGATACACTCCATGCAAAGATCGCATTTCTCTGTAACCCTTAGAGGCACGATTCCTGACTTCTTTCTCTTTTCTCTTGCCCAAATGATCGCGCAAGCTTGTCTTGCAATGATTACAGAAACCCCATCGTGAGCCAAAGCTCTCTTCAGCGTTTCTACAATCCTCCTGACATTGTAGGGATTTACAACTTCAACAAAATCAACTCCACAACCCCTAACAATTTCTTCTATCTTCACTCTGCCCCCAATTTCTCCGCATGCCCTCAAACCCGTTCCGGGGTGAGGTTGATGACCGGTCATCGCAGTTGTGGAGTTGTCAAGGATGACGAGAACGAATTTAGCCTTGTTGTAAACAGCATTGATCAGCGCGGGAATTCCTGCATGCAGAAATGTTGAATCTCCGATCGTTGCAATTATTTTGTCTTTCAAAACATGTGCGAGACCATTCGAAACTCCAACGCTTGCGCCCATGCAGATCGTAATGTCCACTCCTTCGAGGGGTTTGTTTATTCCCAAGGTATAGCAACCAATGTCTGAAGGCAGACAGGCGTTTCCGAGCTCATTCACGACTTTCCGTATAGCATAGAATGCTGCAGTATGCGGACAGCCCGCACAGAGCACCGGTGGCCGTGGAGGCGCAAGCTTTGAGATCTCCTCAGATTTTTTCAGCAGTTCCTCATAATTTTTGCTTGGCTTTATTCCGAGCGCCTTTGCAATTCCAATTTCAACTTTTGAAGCGTTGTATTCATAATCCATCGGCATATAGCGGTTAATCTTTCCAAAAACCTCAATTCCCATTGCCTTAAGGTGAAGCTCGAGGAATGGATCGACCTCTTCAACCACGATGACAGAATCCAGATCCGAAACAAATTTTTCAACGAGCTTTTCTGGAACCGGATGGGCTGAAGAGAGCTTCAGGATGGGGAGCTTAGCGTTAAGACTGCTTAGAGCATCCTTTGCGTAAGCATAGCCCAAACCGCATGCAATAACGCCGATCTTCCCTTTCCCATCTTCGATCCAGTTCATTTCCCAGTTGTTGAAAAAATTCTCGATCTCTGAGAGCTTTCTGTTCAGAACAGGCTTCAACCTTCTTGCAATTGCTGGCAGGACTACGTCTGTATCCGCACGCCTGACCCATTTCGTCTTCTCCAGCCTTTTCTCGGGGATCTTTCCAAGTCTTACGATTCCACTCTGATGACTGAGCCTTGTATAGCTCCTGAATATCATAGGTAATCCGAATCTCTCTGAAAGCTCGAAGCACTGTTTCGTGATCTCCTTTGCTTCATGCACGCTGGAAGCTTCCACTACAGGAAGCTTTGCCATTTTACCGTACCACCTGTTATCCTGCTCGTTCTGACTGCTGTGCATGCTCGGATCGTCTGCTGTGACAAGCAAAAATCCTCCACGAGCTCCGATATAGGCGAAGCTGAGCAGTGCATCCGCTGCTACGTTGACACCAACATGCTTCATACAAGCCATTCCCCTTTTTCCAGCAAGCGATGCACCGATCGCAACCTCAAGAGCTACCTTCTCGTTTGTTGAGTATTCCACGTAGAATTCAATTCTGTCTTTCAGCAATCTGCAAGCGTCGCTCAGAGTGTCCAGAATCTCTGAAGAAGGAGTTCCGGGATATGCTGAGCAAACATCAACTCCCGCCTCTATTGCTCCCCGAGCTATTGCTTCGTTTCCAAGGAGCAAAACGCTCTCTCCTTCGCCATCCCTGACAACGTCTTTAAGCATGAAAGGTGTAAAGGAAATGAGTTAAAATATTTGCTGAAGTCGATACGTAAGTGAATCCCAAGCTTTTTATGCGATTCAAAAATAGGATTTTAAAAAAACTTAGGAGTAAAGATTACCCCAGAATGCTCTCAAATACCTTCTCATCGACCTTGTGCATCATTGGAATTCCAGTAACTTCGCTTGCCAGCGGTGACAACGCTGCGAGATCTTCTCTGCTCACAAGCTCAAGCTTGAACTTTCTCATTCCCGCCAGCAACTGCTTCATACCAACGGTCATTCTGTACACATAGCTGTAGAGTCCGACCGCACTCCATGGGATCTCTTTTCCAACCTTCTCTCCGAACTTGGCCTTAAATTCGTCCGCTAAGGCAAAGAACTTGTCAGGCTTGTCGCCGTATACTTCGGTGAAGCTCTTTGGCAACTTTCCTTCTTTTGCAAGCTTTACGAAGTATTCAGATTTCATCACTGCTGTCAGTGGTGATCTTCCAGTCGTTACTGTCTTAACCAATGGTCCATCTCCGAAATTGCTCATCGCAATTGCCTTTACCATCTGCGTCTCGTTAATGAAACCTCCTGCGATGCTGATGTCTGGGACATACTTGTGCTTCTCCTTCAGAATTCTCGCAGCCTTTAGCACGAGGGCTTCGAGGTATACGGTTGGAATTCCCATTTCGTTCATCATTGGCACGGGGCTCATTCCCGTTCCACCACCTGCACCGTCAAAGGTTACATAGTCAACTTCCGCCTCACTTGCAGCCCTCATCTGCCAGGCAACGTCCGCGGGACGATAGGCGCCAGTCTTTAATGTTACACTCTTGGCCCCGAGTTCTCTGATCTCTTCAACGAACTCTACTAATGACTTCTCTGTAGGCATTCCAACTCTGCTGTGTCTTTCAAAGCTTTCGAAAACTCCATCCCTGAAGGCCTGCTGAACCACTGGATCCTCTGGGTCTGGCAAGACGACGTAGCCCCTCCTCTTCAGCTCTATGGCTCTCTGCAGATCTCTGACTCTGATCTCTCCACCGATCGCCTTCGCTCCCTGTCCCCACTTGATCTCGACCGTATCGACTTCGAGCTTCGAAACAACGTATTCGTAAACGCCGAAGCGCGTATCTTCAACGTTCACCTGCACAACTATATCGCCATACTTTCCATCCCAGAACTCCTTGAACTTCCTAACCCTCCTCTCCATCTCCTCCGATCTCACTACCTTTCCATTCTTGAACTCCGATTTTGGATCAACTCCACAGACGTTCTCGCCGATGATCAGAATGCAACCAGACAACGCCGCTCCAATTGCCAATCCATCCCAGTATCTTCTCGCCACATCTGTAGATCCGAAGGCACCCATTGCAAGCGGGAACTTCACTCTCGTCTTCCCGATCTTTGACTCCACATTCACGTTCGGAAATATCGCTAAGTCCGGATCCGGATCAATTCCCTCCGCCCCCCTTAGTTTTGCAAGCAAATTGAAGTGCGCCCAGTCCAAGCCATAGTCCTTCAGCGAAGAAGCGGTGCTCTCGCCGAAATACTTGGGCTCCGGATAGAGAGCTTCGTTTGCTCTGAATGTCGATAGCGCTATTTCGCAGATAAATGGACAATCGCTTACGCATATCGGGCACATGCCACTCTGTGGATTCACATCTCTAACTCTTGTCCTCGTACCTGTTGTGGACATCGCATTCAAATACGCGGAATTCTTCTGAACTCTCTCCATTTTTCCACCTCCACCTCAACGCCTTGCTGATGTGAGGCATAAAATTTTTTTGGTTGAATACATTTGATACTAATAAATACGAATTCGATATGGATCCATACAAAATAGTTAATCGCATTCCGCACCACCCCTTCTTTAAAATTCCCTCATTTTCTCAACATAAAATTTCGGTTTTTTTAATTTTATACAGCATTCACGAAAGACATATATATTGCACGCCTCGAAAAACTGAGAGGTGGTTGAATGGATTCTGTGGAGAAAGCAAAAACTTTGCTTAAAGAAAATGCCGTTAAACAAGTTCTATGCGCCTTTAGCGATATTCGGGGTTATTTGCTCACTTTTTCAATTCCCGCAAGAGAATTCATCGACGGAAATGCTTTTGAAGGCATAGGTTTCGACGGATCCTCGATAAGAGGTTTTAAGGGCATAGAACAAAGCGATATGCTCTGGATACCAGATCCGGAGACGCTCAGAATAATTCCATGGATCAACGACCCAATACAAAAGTCAGCGATTATGTTTGGCAACGTTCACGAAGCCTGGGCTTCTGGCGTTGCAGAATGCGATCCTCGTGGCTATGTTGCTAAAGGAATGGAAAATGAGCTCGAAAGACAGGGGATTAGCGCAGTATTCGGACCAGAAATAGAGTTCTTCGTTTTTCAGAGCATAGATTTCAAAAATCTAACTTGGGATCTCTGGACATCTCCAAATGGTGGAGCGGGAGACAGCTGGGGAGCACCAAGAGTGCTACCACAGAGCCCAGAACTGAGCGGAGCATACGTAATTCGCCCGAAGGAGGGATACTTCAGGCCACCGCCAGAAGACACGACACTGGAATTCCGAAATGAGCTCGTTTACCATCTGGAGCAGATGGGGGTTATTGTTGAATATCACCATCACGAAGTCGCAACTCCGGGGCAGGTGGAACTGGATTTTAAGCCTAAAAAGCTGCTACCTGTCTGTGAAGCCTTTTACCTGTATAAGTTTGCAGCAAAGAACATTGCAAAAAAACATGGCCTAATAGCAACATTTATGCCAAAACCGATCTACTTGGACAACGCAAGCGGAATGCACACTCATCAGAGTCTCTGGAGGGGTGAGCCCTTTAAGGGCGAGCCGTTGTTTGCGGATCCAAATGACGAGTTCATGCTCAGCCAGAAGGCCAGATACTACATAGGCGGTCTGCTCGAGCATGCCAAAGCTCTTACGGCAATTTGCTGTCCGATAATAAACAGCTATAAGCGCCTTGTTCCCGGTTTTGAAGCACCTATAAACATTTGCTGGAGCCCGAGAAATAGATCCGCATTGGTAAGGGTTCCAATGTACGTCAAAAAGCCCTCAGCAATAAGAGTCGAATATCGCGGAGCGGATCCGAGCTGTAATCCGTATTTAGCGATCTCCGCCCAGCTCGCAGCGGGTCTGGATGGTATAAAGAAGAAGATAGACCCAGGCGATCCGGTAATGGTCGACGTTTACGAGCTATCCAGCAGGGAGAGAAGAGAGATGGGAATTGGAGAATTGCCTACGACGCTTAGAGATGCTCTTGATCATTTGGCAACTGATGAAGTTCTCCAGAAGGTTCTCGGGAGTCACATATTCGACGCTTTCATGGAGCTTAAAATCGATGAGTGGAATCAGTTCTGCCTTTACATAACTCCATGGGAATTCATGAAGTATTTTGATATATAATAATTATTTTTTAAGAAGCTCTTGGACATTGAGATGGACACTATATTCGGTCTTTGCGGTCTCAGGGTAGAATTCAGGAAAGTTCATGATTAAAAATATATAAGGTGATCAATTTTGCTGAGATGGGAAAGTTTTTAAGTTGAGATTAGAGCAAACTTTATGGGCAAGACAGGAACCACGACATGGGTCAAGATAAGGAAGAGGAACAGCAATGAATACAGGCTTGTTCCTACGAAGTGGCAGAACTACAAAAAACCGGGGCCGAATCAGAAGTATACATCAGAAGGAAAGAAGAGGAGGAGAATAAAGAGGTCTGAGAAGTCGATTCTTGGCGTGCGCAGTTAAAAAGTTTAATATATTTAAAATTTTAGTAAATTAGCAAATTTGGCGAGTTTTTAATATCTGCGGTAAACTTATACTGTGCAGGATAAAGAGCAGAGGGTAACCGAGCATATAGCGGAACTTAGAGCCAGAGTAATAAGAATTGGAATTCTCCTTCTCCTTCTTCTGCCAATAGTATTTTATTTCTCCCCGGTATTGATCCAGCGTTTTTGGGAAGAAGTGATAAAGGAGGAGATGTTTGCATACTCTCCTCTTGAATGGATCCTTCTGCGTCTTGTTTTCTCTCTTATCCTTTCTTTGATCATTCTTTACCCATATGCAATGTTCGAGCTCTATATGTTCGCAAAACCAGGGTTATACGAAACTGAAAGAAGAATTTTGAAATTTGCGATCATTCCAAGCTATCTGCTGTTTCTTGCGGGATCCTACATTTCTTTTGAATTTTTGGTGCCATTCCTCTACAGCTTGTCCTATGGAAACGCATATTACTCGGTTGAAAAAACTGCTTTAAATGCTCTGAAGATCTCATTTGCTCTGGGGATTTTCCTTCAGATACCCTTTGCGATCTTCTTACTCGATAAGTTCAGGATCGTGAGTTATCAAACGATGAAAAGCGTGAGGCTACCGATATACATATTTATTTTCGCTATTATATTAAATTCCTCTGAAGATCTTGGTGGTTTAACCCAGATCATCACATTAATATCATTTTTTATAATGTATGAATTGGGGTTGTTCATGCTTCGCTTGAGTAAAAGATAAATAAGGGAAGAAAAACCCGGGGATATGCATATAGTGATTGCAGGGGCGGGCGAGATAGGCTATGAATTGGCTAAGTCGCTTTCAGGTAAAAATGACGTTTATGTAATTGAAAAAGATAAAGAAAAAGTCGATCGTTTGAACGAGCTCGATGTAATTGCGATAAGAGGAAATGCAGCAAATATTAAGATTCTAAGTGAAGCGAAGGTGGATAAAGCGGATATATTCCTTGGAGTTACTGGAAATGATGAGGTGAACTTTCTATCCGCTATAGCCGCGAAAAAGTTGGGAGCGAAGAAGGTGCTTGTGAGGGTTGAGAACCTAGAATACGCTGAGAAACCTGTAACAAGATACTCTCCGCTTGGTTTTGACGTTGTCGTGTGCCCGCCTCTAGTTTTGGCTCAAGAAATAGTTGAACTTGTGGGCATTCCTTTCGCTGAAGAGGTTATAACTTTGAGTGGTGGAGAAATGGATGTTGTGGAACTTCAAGTCTCCGAAAACTCTCCTGTTATTGGAAAAAGCTATAAAGACCTCAATTTGCCAGCAGACGTTATTTTGGCCTCTATTCAAAGAAATGGCGACGTAATTCTCCCTGGTGAGGAAAATTTGAGAGCGGGGGATAGAGTTGTCATTGTTGGAAAGAAAGATGAGGTTGAAAAGCTTAGAGATCTATTTGGACAGCAGACCGTGAGAAGGGTTACGATCTTCGGAGCTAACGAGATCAGCTCTTACGTTGCTGAGAGCCTTTATAAAAGCAGGGTCAGTGTTAAGGTTTTGGGCTCGAGCAAGAAAGCCTGTGAAGAACTGAGTGAAAAGCTTAGGGGTATAAGGATCGTTTGTGGGGACTTCTTAGACCTTGACTTCCTCAACAGCGAGGAAATAGGGAAGTCAAATGCGGTTGTTGCCTTGACAGATAGCGATGAGCGAAATCTGTTGGTTTCCTTGCTGGCCAAGAATTTAGGAGCGAAAAGGGCGATAGTTAAGGTTGAGCATGAAGAGTATGCGAAGATCTTTGAAAGTGTTGGCATAGATCATGCATTGAATCCGAAAAGGATGACGATAGTAGAAGTCCAGAAACTGCTAATGCTGGACAAAGTTGAAGTCAAGACCATTGCAGACATGTCCGGGGCGGTTGTAATTGAGTTGGAAGTCAACAATCCCAAACTTACCAATAAGAAGCTTGCAGAACTCCAACTGCCAAAGAACACCGTGATTTGGGTGGTTATCAGAAATGGAAAGTGCTTAGTTCCGTCTCCAGAGCTCTCATTGAATCCGGGAGACAGAATAGTTATTAGGACAAACTGGAAAGAAGTTAAGAAGGTAGGAGAGATGTTTGGATGAACTATCGTTACATAGAAAATATCACCGGTCAGGTTTTGCTCGTATTTTCTTTCGTAACCCTCTTTCCAGCATTTTTAGCCTTATTTTACGGAGAGAGAGCGGATTTCTTCCTTTTAACCTTTGCGATTTCGCTATTCCTTGCCATATTTTTCCTTCTCGACTCAAGGGGTTATTCGAACTCAGATATTGGGGACTCGGACGTTTACAGTGCGGTTGCAATAATCTGGCTTCTAATACCACTAATCGGTTCAATTCCATTTGCATTGTGCAGTGTGAGCCCAATAGATTCGATATTCGAAGCAATGTCGGGTTTCACAACCACCGGCGCGACAATTCTGGAACCTGAAGATTTGCCGAAATCTGTTCAATTCTGGAGAAGTCTGATCCAGTGGATTGGTGGTATAGGCATAGTGGTCGTCTTCCTGATCTTCTTCCCTCAAGTGAGAAAAAGCTCTTCCCTCTTAGAAGCGGAGTATCCTGCGGTGGTCATGCCAAAAGTCCGTCCAAAAATGAGAGATATGGCCATATTGATCTTCCAGATCTACCTAATCCTCACGATTTTTGAAATATTGCTTCTCTATGCCTTAGGGCTAAACTTATTTGAAGCGGTGAATCATACCTTCACAACGCTCTCCACAGGTGGCTTCTCCACACATTCCGAAAGCGTTGCTTACTTTAACGATGCTCGAGTTGAAGCTGTCTTGGCTTTCTTCTGTGTTATTGGTGGAACCAACTTCGCCCTTATCTATGCCCTGACCCAAAGGCAAATTAGAGCCATTGCGGATGTCGAGTTCAAAAATTATCTGATCATAATCTCCGCTGGCATTTTGATCCTAATGATCATCAACGCTTCCCAGTTCGACATTTTAGACTCTCTGCGCTACTCTGCATTCCAAGCAATCTCTTTAGCAACGACAACTGGCTACACTACATTCGACTACGACACCTGGAGTGACTCCGCAAAGATCGTGCTTCTAATTTTAATGATAATCGGCGGTTGCAGTGGATCTACTTCCTCGGGGCTAAAGGTTATCAGAGTTGTCATTCTGCTTAAATACGTAAGCTACCAAGTTTTCAAACTCGTGGACCCAAGAAGCGTTAAGGTTGTGAGATACGGAAACACTGTGATAAGTGAGAAGCAGATGAGCGAGGTTGTCGCATTTTTCGTGATCTACATTTTCGTCCTTATGGCTTCTTCACTTTTAATCTCTCTCAGCGGTTACGACATGGAGACATCCTTTTCCGCCACAATAGCGACTTTGAGCAACGTAGGCCCGGGAATGGGTCTTGCTGGTGGAAGTGAGATTTATGCGGACTTCAATCCATTTGCGAAATTTGTATTCATAATCAACATGTGGGTCGGTCGTTTGGAAATTCTGCCCGTGCTTGCGCTTCTCTTTTCAGCGCTTCGAGGAGAGAAGTGGTAACATCTCCGTCTGAATTCTGAACTGCTCTCCACTTCTTAGATCTTTTACCGATACTTCGCCTTTTTTGACCTCCTCTTCTCCTATTATAACTGCAAAGTCCGCATTTATATCATTTGCATAGCTGAGCTGTTTCTTCAAACTTCTCTCCATCACATCCACAACCGCAATTAGACCGGAGGAGCGCAGATTCTCTGCAACTTCAAAAGCCTTTTTTTCAAGACCCCTAAAATATACCACAACAACCTTTGTCTTCTTTTCTGGCTTCAAATCCACGAGTTCACATATTCGATCGAATCCTATTGCAAAGCCTGTCGCAGGAGTCTTAATTCCACCAAATAGTTGGGCAAGCTCATAGCTTCCCCCTCCACAGATCTGCTTTTGTGCCCCAAGATCATTTGAATAGAACTCGAAAACAACGCCAGTGTAGTAATCGAGACCCCTCGCAACACCTAAATTAAGGGTGTAAACGACACCAGCAGAGTCCAAAACATCCAAAAGTCTTTCAAGATAGCTGAAATCGTAATCAAGGAGCTTCTTAGCATCTTCAATTATCTCTCTTCCACCCTTCAGATTCATGATCGCCTTTATCTTCTGCTTCGTTTCCTCTTTAACCCCGATCTCTTTCAGGAAGTTCTCAAGCCCCTCCTCGTCCCTCTTATCAATAAGCCTCATTGCCTTCGATGCTTTATCCGCCAAAAAGCTTAGGGCATTCCTGAGAATTCCTACATGTCCTATGTGAAGTTCGTAATCTATTCCGAGACTCTTAAGCATCTTATCAGCGAGTATTATGACTTCCGCATCTGCAAGATAAGAATCAGAGCCAATAAGCTCAACTCCGAACTGCCAAAATTCCCTATACCGTCCCTTCTGAGGGCGCTCATATCTGAAGCAGTTTTCAAAATAGTAGAAGCGGAGCGGTTTCGGAAAGTTGCTACATTCATTCACAAAAAACCTGATTATCGGAGCGGTTAGCTCGGGACGAAGAGCAAGCTCCCTACCTGACTTATCTTTAAACACATACATCTCATCCACAATCCCTTCGCCAGACTTCAGCTTGAAAAGCTCGGAGTGCTCAAATGTCGGGGTTGAAACCTCTCTGTAACCAAAGGACTCCGCAATTTCTCTCAGCTTCCTTTCGATTGTCCTTCTCTTCTCCATCTCTTCAGGCAGAAAGTCCCTTGTTCCACGGGGTCTCTCGATCTTCACAAGTGAAGTAAGAAAGGGATTAAAAAGGTTCTCGCAAAACTTAAATCTGGTTTTAAACAATATGAATTCATGGAGTTTCGAAAAGAGTTGGAGATCTCCAAAATCCTGATTGGTGGCAAAGTCGAGGAAAGTGCTGTTGAGATCAGATACGATCCATTAACCCTCCAGACAAGCAGAATAGTGAAGAAAAGCCTTCCCATGGACGTTTCTGGTGACTTCGAAGAAGAAATCACGAGCTCGAAAACTTGGTGTCCATTTTGCAATGAGAGGGTTGAAAATCTTGCGGCGAGAGATCCAGAGATCATGAAAGGAGATATATGGAAGAGAGGGGAATGCCTTGCTTTTTCGAACATTATGCCTTACTCGAAGTACTCATTGGTTTTGCGTATTGCGGATGAGCATTATCTTCGCCTTTCTGATTTCAAGAGATCTCATTTCTTTGATGCATTCAAGCTTGTCCAGGAGTATTTGAGCAAATTGCCTGAGCAGAAGCTATACATTACCATAGGTATGAACTACCTTAAATCCGCTGGCAGTAGCGTGATGCATCCACATATTCAGCTTGTTATCTCCGAGAACGCCACAGACTTCTTTGCTCGCCTTGAGTGGAGCGCTTTTGAGTTCATGGAGCAAAATGGCAAAGATTACTGGACTGCACTTGTTGAAAAGGAAAAGGAGGGGGAGAGATACATTGGAAGAACTCAGAAGACGGATTGGATTTCTGCATTTGCACCCAAGGGGTTCTACCACTTCCTTGGTGTTCCTGAGGAGAAAGATTTTGCTTTTATGAGCGATGAACAGCTTTCTGGTTTATCTGAGGGGATAACGAAGATCCTGAAGTTTTACGAATCAAAGGGATTCAACGCTTTTAATTTCACCTTCTTCTGCGGGGATCGAATCGGAAAGCACTTCAAAACGAATTTCCACATCGTTGCGAGGACACCATTCTCAAAATACTACTGGTGCGACGTCTTCTTCTCAAAGCTCTTTCACGATGAGAGCATCACATTTTTCTTGCCAGAGGATTACGCCAGGGAACTGAGGAGCGTATGGTGATCGAATCCTATCTCTACGAGAGGGCGGAAGGATTTGTGGTTTGCAAAACCTGTTGGCATCGGTGTAAGCTTAAGGATCAGCAGTGGGGGATATGCAGGGTGAGGAAGAATGAAAATGGAAAATTAATGGTTTACAACTATGGACTTGCCTCCTCAATAGCACTTGACCCGGTTGAAAAGAAACCTCTGCACAACTATAAACCCGGCTCATTAGTTTTATCTCTTGGCAGTGTCAGCTGTAATTTTAAATGTGACCACTGTCAGAACTTTGAGATCTCCTTTGCTGACCTCAGCTACCCCTATCTGCGTGAGCTTAAGCCAGAAGATGTTTTAAGGCTTTGCAGAGAAAGAAAGGCTGATGGAGTTGCATGGACCTATAATGAGCCAGCGATCTGGCACGAGTTTGCTCTCGATTCCTCGCAAATCGCCAAAAATAATGGATACTTTATTGTTTACGTTACTAACGGCTACATGACTCCTGAGGCGATAGAACAGTTTAAATGGCTTGATGCGGCGAACGTAGATGTTAAGGCATTCGATCAGCGGTTTTACAGTAAGATCTGCAAGGCTAAGCTTGAGAATGTGCTAAAAACAGTGGAATTCATGCACAGGAGGGGTATATTTGTTGAGATAACTTATTTGGTAATTCCCGGGGAGAACGACAGCAGGGAAGAGATAAAGGCCTTCGCTGAATGGGTTGTTTCTGTTGACAAAAGAATTCCCGTTCATTTCTCAAGATTTCATCCAGATTTCAAAATGATGGATAAAACAGCCACTCCCGTCTCGACATTAGAGCAGGCAGTAGAGATTGCGAGGGGTGTGGGTGTTGAGTATGTCTACATCGGAAATGTTTGGGGGCACAGATTCGAGAACACTTTTTGCCCGAATTGTGGAGATGTTCTGATCGAAAGAAGGGGTTTTTACATTGACAGAATAAACCTAAACCGCGATAGATGCCCGAGCTGTGGTTATAAACAGAACATAGTTCTTTAAAGGGATTTTGAAAAAAGCTTTAAACACGAGAAAAAATCCGCTTTGTGAAGGGCAAGGTATACATCGTCGGCGCAGGTCCAGGGGATCCAGAACTGATAACTCTTAAGGCTTATAGGTTGCTTAAAGAAGCGGACGTTATCTTATACGACAGACTCGTAGGGGAAGAGATCGCCAATTTTGTTCAAAATTTGGGAAAGGAGGCGATTTATGTTGGAAAGGAAGGAAAGGGAGGGGAGAGGCAGAAGGAGATCAATGCTCTGATGAAGAGATTTGCAGAAGAGGGTAAAAAAGTTCTAAGGCTGAAAGGTGGAGATCCAACCATTTTTGGCAGATTGTGGGAAGAAATTGTTTTTCTAAGAGAGAACGGAATCCCATTCGAAATAATCCCGGGAGTTAGTTCGGTGAATGGAGTGCCCGCATGCGCAGGCATTCCGCTCACACATCCTGTTTTTGGGAGAGCGATAATCGTTATCGGTGGAAGGGAGACCAAGGATTACGCTGAAACTCTTAAGAATGGGACCCTTATCGTGCTCATGAGCGGAATCTCTGCATCGGAGATCTCAGAAAATCTCATAAAATATGGTTTTGACGCGAAAACAAAAGTTGCTATAATACAGAAAGGCTCATTAAAAGACCAGAAGGTTTTTGTTTCCACTTTGGGCGAACTTTCCACCTCTCCGAGAGTTTTCGAGAGTCCCGCTCTTATGGTTGTTGGTGAAGTTGTGCACTTCGTGGAAAAGTATAATTGTCTTGAGATTTAATATAATACAGATGGTGAGAAGGGCGAAGCTGATCAACGACATAGTGGAACTTATACCGATCTTTCAACTGCTTTCTTCGGAGTACCACAGGAAAGTGTATTCTGCATTGCTTGATAATTGGCTGACACTTGAGGAGCTGAGAGAAAGATTTGGAGATGGTTTTGAGGAAACTCTGAAGATTTTAAAGCATGCGGGAATGCTTGAAGTTAAGTGGAGGATGCCCTCCGACCCAGGAGGGAAGCCGGAGAAGGAATATCACGTTAGCTATACTCACATCTCCGCCAACTTCTACGTCTCATTGAAGGAATTCAACAAAATACTGGAGATAGTATTCATGCCCGAAGATGAGGTAGAAGAGCACTTGCAGAAGATCAAGAGGGAAGTGGAGCTTGGCAGAAACTCTGTCGGGCATATAACAAAGACTCTCAACTATGATCCGCTTTTTGTTCGAGCAATCGTGAAGAGATCGCTGAAATTCAACCTAAAGGGACAGATAATCGATTTTGCAAAAGATGAGGAGATATAATGCGAGAGAGATGCTAAATAAGCTGAGATGGCATCCGGACTACGATTTTTCTAATGTTGTCGTTGTCTACGTGGATCGATTTCAGGGTTTTTTGGAGTTTAAAGGCAGTGATATCGAGGAGATCGGACATAAATTCATTTATCTGAGAAGCGGGACCGCAATTCCACAGCACAGAATTGTTGAAATAAGACACGGAGGCGAGGTTGTATGGAAAAGACGGTGATCTGCGTAATCCACCTAAAACCTCTCCCCGGGGCACCGATGCATGGAGATTTCGATGAAGTGCTTGAAAGTGCTTTAAGGGATGCAAGAGCAATCGAAGAGGGCGGGGCGGATGCTTTGATCGTTGAAAACTATGGCGACATGCCATTTCTTAAGTCTGTGAATAAGGAGACGGTTGCAAGCATGGCGGTAATAGCTTGGGAGATCAGAAAGACAACGAGTTTGGGTTTGGGGATAAACGTGCTCAGGAACGATGCGATTTCCGCGTTGGCAATTGCAAAAGCTGTAAAAGCGGATTTTATCAGAGTAAATCAGCTTGTATTCCCCTCTTGTGCTCCAGAAGGCTTTCTTTACCCTAAGGCTGGAGAGCTTATGAGATACAGAAAGTCGATCGGATGCAGGGCCATGGTATTTGCGGATCTGAATGTAAAGCATGCAGTTCATTTTGCAAGCCTTGAGGAATACTTTTTGAACGCTGAAAGAAGTCTTGCTGACGCTTTCATAATCACGGGAAGGGTGACTGGAGAGGAAATCGATTTGGAGGATTTGAAGCTTGCAAGACGCTATTTGATGGCACCGCTATTAGCAGGGAGTGGTGTGAATCCTGAAAATGCTTCAAAGATTGCGGAGTTTTGTGATGGTGTGATCGTTGGAAGCTACATAAAGAGGTGTGGAAAAATTGAGGCTGAAAGGGTTAGAAAGATCGTAAGAGCTGTGAAATCTACCTGAAATACGGCCTTCTTCTCCTTACAGCCTCAATAATCGCTTTTTTCAGCTCCTCCCCGCTTAAATTCGAAATGTCAACAGTTTCATGGTTCATCAGACAGAGCTTTATCTTTCCATCCGAAGTTATTCGAATCCTGTTGCAGTGCATGCAGAACTCCGTGTTGTCCAAGGGTTTTACGATCTCCACGATTCCAGAGGGCATTATAAATTGCTTTCTTCTGTGCATATCTCGAATCTTAACCGCGATTGCGTTTCTCGAAAACTCTTCCTCGAAAATGGTTGGATTCATGTAGAAATTGCAAGTTGCTGAATTGGGTATGAGTTCAATTAACTGGAGTATGACATTGGTATTGTCTTTATTAAAAGAATTTGCAAATTCGAGCATTTTCTGAACTTCAAAATCGTTCAACCCTTTCATTAGAACCATATTTAGTTTTATCGGTGTCAATCTGGCTTCAACTGCTCTCTCTATTCCTTCAAGAACCGCATTCAAATCTCCACCTCCGGTGATGAACTTGAATGTCTCTGGATTAAGTGTATCAAGGCTAACGTTCACTCTGTCGAGCCCACTCTCTTTCAAATCGAATGCCAATTTTTCTAAAAGAATTCCGTTTGTAGTCAGCGAGATTTCCTCAAAATCTGGCATCATCGAGACGATTTCGCATATATCCCTTCTGAGCAGGGGTTCTCCTCCAGTGAATTTTAGCTTTTTCACTCCAAGCTCGTAGAATGCCTTTGCAATTTCTGCGATCCTATCAGCAGTTATCTCATTCGCCGAATTTTCCTCCCCTTCTCTGTGGCAGTAAATGCAGTTAAGATTACACCTTTTCGTCACGCTTATGCGTAGATTTCTTACAGTTCTCCCAAAAGTATCTGTGAGCATATTTCCTCCGCCTTTGCAACGTCTTTAGGAGTATTTATGTTGAAGAAGGATATCAGGGACTTATCAAACTTTCTTAACTCGTCAACAGGGTAAAAAACTGTTTTAAGGTTGCTTAGAGAGGCAATGATCCTCTTCTCTCCCCTCTCTATTGCTCTCTCGATCTCTAGAATCGCCCTCTCGGAGTAGTAAGCGAGCAAAGGTTCAGCAAAATCGTGCTTAGGGATCAGCGCGTCGCAGTTAAGCTCGATTCCCTTATCAAATATGAATTCCAAAAGATCTCTTTTAACGAATGGCATGTCAATTGCAACAACTACAGTATTGCCATTATGCCTTAATGCTGAGTGAATACCTGCGAGTGCTCCAAAATCTCTGTAAATGTCGTAAACGCACTTGATCCCATACTCCTTAGCATATTTCTCTGCCTGTGCAATATCTCTGCAAACAAAAATTGGGGAGTAGTCTGAATACTTCTCAATTGCGATCTCGATTAACCTTTTTCCACAGATCATGAGCTCAGCTTTCTCGATCCCAATTCTTCTACTCTTCCCACCCATCAGAACCGCAAGCTTCACAAAAAGAATTAGTTACCTATTTATTTACCCTTTTCCAACAATCGCCATGGACGTTCTCGAAGAGCTTAGAGTCTTCAGAGAGAAGGATATACCATACTCCAGAGTCCTAAGCTCTATGTGCACGATTCCGCATGAATTAGCGGTTAAAGCTCATCAACTCTTCATAGGAACAAATCTCGGCGACCCTGGAATCTTCCCTGGAACAGTTGAATTGGAAAGAAAGCTCGTAGCGATGATCGGTGAACTTCTGCACCATAAGGAGTGCGTTGGATACATTTGTTCTGGAGGCACAGAGGCGAATATTCAGGGGATAAGATCTGCGAGAAACGTGATGAGACGAAAAGAACCGAACATAGTGATTCCAAAAACTGCGCATTTCTCATTCGAGAAGATCTGCGACATTCTCTGCGTTGAAGTAAGAAGGGCAAATGTTGACGAGGATTACAAAGTTGACTTAGCGGAGGTAGAGAAGCTTGTAGACGACAGAACAGTTGCAATAGTTGGAATCGCTGGCACCACAGAACTTGGTCAGATCGATCCAATAGTGGAGCTTTCGAGGCTTGCAGAGGAGAGAAATATCCCCTTACACATCGATGCTGCCTTTGGTGGATTCGTGATACCGTTCATGGATGATCCTTACCCATTCGATTTCGCAAACAAAGGTGTGAGTTCTATCACAATCGATCCCCACAAGATGGGGATGGCAACTATTCCCGCTGGAGGAATACTTTTCCGAGAAGAGAGCTTTTTGAGAGCCCTTGAAGTCGAGACACCCTATTTAACTTCGAAGATGCAGTTTACGCTTACAGGCACAAGGCCGGGAACAGGAGTTGCTTCTGCTTATGCAGTGCTCAAAGGTCTGGGCTTTAAAGGGATGAAGGAGATCGTTAAGAGATGTCTCAGGAATACGAGAATTCTCATGGAAGAGATGTCTCTGATGGGATTTGAACCTGTTATAGAGCCAGTTATGAACGTTGTAGCTTTCAAAACGGAAAGAGCTGAGGAGATAAAGCATGAACTTTACAGGCGGAGATGGGTTATTTCGACGATAAGGGAGCCGAAAGCGATAAGATTCGTTGTCATGTCACATGTGACAGAAGAAGTTATAAAGAACTTCATGAGCGAGTTCAGGAAGGTGGTCCAATGGAAGTAAGGCTTGTTGTTGACGGTGAAGAGATCGAGCTCAACCCGTTTGTCGCAAAGGTTGTTGGAAAGGTTGTTGAGGCCCTTGCAACCTCGCTTAAGGGCGTTGGGGAGAGCTGGAAGAGGATCGAGGTAGAAGTGGTGAGATGAGGAAGTGTATAGGATTCGATACCTATGTTCCCGGAAAAAGCATTGAAGAAGTCAAGGAGCTCTACGGTCTCGAAAGAGTTGTGAAGCTTGCTTCAAACGAAAACCCCTATGGGGCAAGTCCAAGGGCTTTAGAGGTGCTCAGAAGCTTCACAGATCTGCACAGGTATCCGAATCCAGAATACAGAGAGCTCAGAGAGAGACTCGAAGAATACACTGGATGGGATGCGGAAAGAATAGTTGTTGGAGCGGGTATCGATGGAATTCTGGAGACAATCTTCACAATGCTGATCGATGAAGGCGATGAGGTTCTGATTCCGACACCAACTTTCCAATACTATGGCATACTCGCTCGTTTACATTGCGCTAAGGAGATTAAAGTGCAGAGAAGAGCGGATTTCCAAATCCCTGAGAATATACTTGACTTTCTAAGCGAAAGAACGAAACTCGTCATAATTCCTTTTCCGAACAATCCAACTGGAAACATAGAGGATCCAAAGCTCGTGAAGGAAATTGCGGAATCTACAAAAGGCATCGTTTTTATAGACGAAGCATATATTGAGTTTTCAGACTTAAATCTTGATTTGGATCTCGAAAACGTGATCATAGCGAGAACTATGTCTAAAGCTTTTGGACTTGCAAATCTCCGCATAGGCTATGCCAGACTTCCAGAATGGCTCGTAAAATACTATCGCTCCGCTTCCACTCCTTTCCCTGTTTCGACCTTGGCTGAAAAAGTCGCAATAGCATCTCTTGAGGATATTGAATGGATGAAAGAGTGCGTCAGAAAGATCAGGTCGGAGAGAGAAAGGATTTTCAGAGAGCTGAGGAAATTTGTGAACGTCTACCCATCACAGGCAAACTTCGTATTTTTCAAGTCAAGAGAAGGTCTTGCAGATGAACTGCTGAAGAAAGGAGTGATAATAAGAGACTGCAGGAGCTTTGAGGTCTCCGGGTATCGTGTGACTATTGGAAAGCCAGAAGAAAACGATTTCTTCTTAGAGAAATTGAGGGAACTGTTATGATCGCCCTAACCGGAACTCCTGGCTGTGGAAAGAGCAGTGTTGCGGAGGAATTGAGGAGGAGAGGATACAACGTTATCTCTGTCAAGGAGTTTGCTGAAAAGCACCGCTGTTTGAAAAAGGAGGGCGAGGATTTTATTGTGGATGTAGAAAAGCTCTCGAATTTTGACTTCGATGGCATTGTCGAGGGACATCTTTCCCACCTTTTAAAGCCTGAAATTGCAATAGTTCTCCGCTGTAATCCGCTTTTGATCAAGGAAAGATTGCTAAAACGTGGCTGGAGCTACGAAAAGGTTATGGAAAACGTCGAAGCGGAGCTGATCGATGTTATCCTTGTTGAAGCCCTTCAGAACTGCGAGAGAGTGTTCGAAATAGACGTAACGGATATGAGCGTAGAGGAGGTTGCAGATGCTGTTGAGAGGATACTGAAAGGAGACGTATGCGAATTCCAGCCTGGAAGGGTAGATTGGATTTCCGTTCTCGAGGACAGAATTGAGGAGGTTACAAGGTATGGAGGGATTTAACAAGATCGCTTGGGCAGAGAGACACATGAAGGTTCTTGGAAAGATAAGGGAGGAGATGAAAAGGGATAAGCCTTTGGATGGCTTTCGCATAGGAATGGCTCTTCACGTTGAGGCAAAAACTGCTGTGCTCGTTAAAACGCTCGTTGACGCGGGTGCTGAGGTTGCGATAACTGGATGCAATCCAATGAGCTCGCAGAACGACGTTGCTGATGCCCTTCGCTCAATGGGAATAAGGTGCTATGCGAAGCGGGGGATGAGCGTCGAAGAGTATTACTCCGCAATAGCCAAGGTCGCGGACTTTAAGCCGGACATAGTCGTTGATGATGGTGCGGATCTAATATTTGAGCTTCACAGAAGGGGTCAGAAGGTTAAGGGAGCGAGTGAGGAGACGACGACTGGAGTTTTAAGGCTTAAGGCTATGGAAAGGGAAGGAGTTTTGCAGTTTCCAGTTATCGCAGTAAATGATGCTTTCACGAAGTTCCTTTTCGACAACCGCTATGGCACTGGACAGTCGACTGTTGACGGCATAATGAGAGCAACAAACATGCTTTTGGCTGGCAAGAAGGTTGTGGTTGCTGGCTATGGATGGTGTGGCAGGGGAATTGCGATCCGATGTAGGGGAATGGGCGCAAACGTGATCGTAACCGAAGTCGATGAGATCAGAGCCTTAGAGGCTATAATGGACGGATTTACAGTCATGGATATGGATTCCGCGAGTGAGATAGGGGACATATTCATAACCGCCACGGGAAACAGAGATGTTGTCAGAGAGGAGCATATGAGGAAGATGAAGGATGGTGCAATTTTGGCAAACGCTGGACATTTCAACGTTGAAGTTGACGTAAAAGCTCTTGAAAGAATTGCAAAGAGCGTAAAGGAAGTCAGAAAAAACGTCAAAGAATACGATCTTGGTGACAGGAGGTTGTATCTTCTTGCAGAAGGAAGGCTTGTTAATCTCGTTGCTGGCGACGGGCACCCCATAGAAGTTATGGACATGAGCTTCTCTGATCAGGCCTTGGCTGTTCGATTCATCGCTGAAAACTGGGAAAGGCTTGAAAATAAGGTTTACAGGCTTCCAGAGGAATTGGACAGAAAGGTTGCAAGACTGAAGCTCGAAACGCTCGGAGTTAAGATCGACAAACTAACAGAGGAGCAGATAAAATATCTGAGCGACTGGAGGAGCGGGACATGATCTGGAGCTACAGAGCGGTGAAAAATCCAGCTGCAAGAAAAAAGTGGCTTACCTTCATATTGGTTATAGTAGCCTTTGTCTTTGGATACGGGGCTTATAGAGTTGCAATTGGGGATAATGCGATTCGAATTGCTTTGTTATTGGCAATATTCTCTCTCTTCATATTCCTCTATGCTATAATAACCCTTGGAAAGCCAAGATATTACTTTATGGATGAGGAGCTCTTGATCTACAAGCCTTTCAATACGAGGCTGAGCGATGTTCGGGGTTACAGTGTGGACGAGAACAGGCTAATTATAAGGCTGAGCAAAAAGGGTTTATTTGGCGTAAAAACGCTTTATTTCGACAGATTGGAGGATTTGAGGGAAGCGGAGAAATGGTTAAAAAAGAGGGTTAAACAGTAAAATTTTCGAATTTTGTATAATTTGACAATTTCTCAGCGGTAGAAGTATTTACGGTAGAAGCATTTATATACTTTATATATCATCATCTCTGGGGTTTGTTATGGAATACACTATAAAGATCGAGAACGTTGTTGCATCGACGCAGATAGGTGAGAACATCGACCTTGTAAAGATATCAAAGGAAATTAAGGATTCGGAATATAAGCCCAAGCAATTTCCCGGGCTTGTTTTGAGAACTAATGACCCTAAAGCTGCAGCTCTTGTTTTCAGAAGTGGAAAAATTGTTTGCACAGGCTCAAAATCGGTTGAGGATGCAAGGAGGGCGGTAAAGCAGATCGTAAAAATGTTAAAGGAGATCGGAATTTCCGTAATTGACGAGCCAGATGTCAAGGTTCAGAACATCGTCGCATCAGCGGATCTCGGAACAGATCTGAATCTTAACGCAATAGCTGTCGGTTTGGGACTCGAGAATGTGGAATACGAGCCAGAACAGTTCCCGGGGCTTGTTTATCGCCTTTCAGATCCCAGAGTGGTGGTGCTAATCTTCGGTTCTGGTAAGATGGTTGTAACTGGCGGAAAAAGTCCTGAAGACGCTCAAAAAGCTGTTGAGAAAATCTCAAAGGAATTGAAGATGCTTGGCCTGATGTGATGCACCCATTGCTGAAAAAGAAGGGCTTTATATTGGACATTGATGGGGTTGTTGGAAGGAGTGTTGAACCGATCGAAGAAGGAGTTAGGGGGGTTTTAAAGCTAATTGAGGCTGGAAAAAGGGTTGTTTTTGTTTCGAACAATTCTACACGGAGTAGAAGAATACTGCTTGAAAGAATTAAATCCTTCGGAATTCCTGCAAGTGAAAGGGATATAATCTCAGCGACACATGCAACTGCGAGCTTCATAGCTAGAGAAAAGAATGGTGCGAGGGTTTTCACAACCGGGGAGGAGGGACTAAAGGAAGAACTCCTGAACGCTGGACTGAAGCTCGTTGATTACGAGGAGGCGGATTATCTGGTGGTTGGCTCGAACAGAAATTTAGACTACGAACTCATGACAAAAGCCCTGCGTTGCTGTCTTCGAGGAGTAAGGTATGTCGCAACGAACCCAGACAAGATCTTCCCCTCCGAAAATGGCCCCACTCCGGGGACTGGATTGATAATCGGAGCCCTTTACTGGATGACTGGAAGAAAGCCTGACGTAATTGTAGGCAAACCCTCGAAGGTGATAATGCTTGAAGCCCTTAGAAGGCTCGGTTTAAGGGCTGAAGACGTAGTCGTTGTGGGAGACCAGATCGAGGTCGATGTTGTTGCGGGGAAGAGAATAGGTGCAAGCACTCTCCTCGTGCTTACAGGAGTCGCTAAGAAAGAGGATTTAGAAAAGGCGAGCACAAAACCAGACTACGTTCTGCCCTCTCTGGAAAGCCTCTTTTATTCTTAAATTTTTTTATTCTCGAGGATCTTTTTGAGCTCGTAAGTCTCCATCTCCCTTCCTCTGAGCTCGTCAAGTATCCTTTCCATTTTTTCCACGTGTTCAGTGACCTTTCTAACAAACTCTTCCTCGGAGACTTCACTTTTTATTTCAAAGTAGCCTTTGATTACCGCAAGCGGGTTTCTCAGCTTGTCTGCAAGCTCCTCAAAATGCTTGAGGTTCTCAATAACAATCCTGCGAGCCATCTCTTTCTCTTTTTCAACCTTCAAAGCCTTAAAACGCATCGAGATATTTTGAGAAATCGTAGATAAGATCCTTAATTCGTCTTCTGTAAAATTCTCTTCCCTTTCTAGGACTACGAGGTTTTGAAGCCTTTCGGTGAAAATCGGAAGATAGGTATACCATTTCCCATCTTTTAACTCCTGAACGACGTCCTTTATTTCTTCCTTACCCGAGAATTCCAAACTTGAAAACTCAGGCGTCTCCAAAAAAGGAATAGAATCAGAGCCTAACAAAAACACACCAACATTTGCGGGCAATTTCTCAAGAATACACTTTAAATTAGACAGAATTCTGAACTCTGAGTTCTCTTGAATTAGCATTCCATTTATCTCTCCTGCAATTCTGAGAAGGGTGTTCATTCTCCTTAATCTTTCTTCATTTTCCTTTAAGCTAGTTATGTCTGCAATGTTAACGATAACCGCTGGTTTCCCCTTGTATTTTATCCTCTTAGCAGTTAAGACCTTCATCCATTTCTCCTTTCCATCCTTTGTTTGAACCTTTAATTCCAAGCCTTCAGGAATTACCAAGCCACTTTCTATTACCCAATACTGTCTTTTTGCTATATCTCTGTATTCGGGAGAGACAACGTCAAAAGGATGCGATAATTTGGATACGTCCTCTTCGGAGTAGCCAAGAATCTCGGAAAGGATTTTATTTGCATAAATTATTTTATTGTTTTGAATTATAAAAATACCAGTATGCGAGCTCTCAACGAGGGTTCTATAAAGTAGCTCTCTCTCTTCAAGCTTTTTCTCAGCCTCTCTCTTGGCGGTTATATCTTCAAAAGACACCAATATTTGATTCTTCTGGCTTCCGAGCAATTTTGCAACAACTCGCGCAAATCTCTCAGTCCGGTCTTTCCTTAAGAACCTGGTAACTAGATCCAATTCTTCTCCGCTAAGGATCCTTTCCACCGTTTCTCTCACTTTTCCAATTAGCTGGGATTCGAAGAAGATTTCTACGCTTTTTCCAATTATTTCCTCGATGGAATAACCCGTAATTTTCTCCACAGTTTTGTTTGCAAATACAATTTTATCTTTCTCGAGTATCAAAAATCCTGAGATAGAACTATCTATGATATTTCTGTGGAATGCCTCTCTTTCCCTGATCTTCTTTTCAAGCTTCTCTCTCTCTGTGACGTCTTTCGCCACAACTATTCCAAAACTTGAGCCGAAGTAGTCCACAAACCTTCCCGAAACATCAAGCACATATTCGTTCCCGCCAATTATCGCTCTTATCTCTCCCCTCACAACTTTCTTTGATTCTAAAGCCTCTTTAAAAATTCTTAAAGCTTTCTCGGCGTCTTCTGGATGGACGAATGAGAAAGCGGAGACACCTAAAAGCTCATTTTCTTTCAGCCCCGAAGCGTTGATAAAACTCCTATTCGCGGTCAGAATTCTGCCTTCAGAATCTATGATCCCGATGAAATCCGGGAAAGCTTCGAGAATTGTTCTGTATGCTTCGGTATTTTCAAGACCTTTCAAAAGGTTAGCGGCCTTGGAAATGTCATCGGAGCTCATTTGAGCACCTCCAGGTAAAATATTTTAGTGATTTTATAATAGCAACTTTGATTTTGCTCTTTTTCGCCAAACTACAGCCTCTTGACGTCACCCCTTCCCCACCTTAGGACTTAGCATTGCCAAAGATATAGAATATAAGCTTTTTTATCAAAAATTTTTCATTTTAAAATACTCTTTCCAATCTATTTACTGCCTCCTCAATCACTTTCTTGCTTCTTGTTAGCGCAAATCTTACATAGCCTTCACCTTCCGAGCCAAAACCGATTCCGGGTGTTGCAACAATTCCCGCACTATCGAGGATCATCTTAACAAACTCTATACTGCTTCCTCCAACCCTCACCCATACGTAGAACGTTGCTCTTGGCTTATTGACCTCAAAACCCAATTTTTTCAACCCATCAACAAGAACGTCTCTTCTTTCAGCGTATATTTTGCAGTTCTCCTCGATGAATCTGTCATCTCCTCTTAAAGCAGCGATTCCCGCTTCTTGCACTGCCTCAAAAACTCCGCTGTCGACGTTCGTCTTTACCTTGAGCAGTCCCTTCAACAAGTCTTCATTACCGCATGCAAATCCTATGCGCCAGCCGGTCATGTTGTATGTCTTTGAGAGCGAATTGAACTCTATTGTAACTTCGAAGGCATTTTCAAATTCTAAAAAGCTTTTTGGCCGATAACCATCAAGTCCTATTTCGCCGTAGGCATA
>JASKJN010000015.1 GCA_030153385.1 Archaeoglobaceae archaeon | reverse complement strand
CAGATTAACGTTTGCAAGAACTTCCATCGTGTCAGCGGTTCCACTTGCAGAAGTTATCGCCCTGCTTGCAGTCTTTGGAATTAATAGGCCTGCTGAAGCTACGAGAGGAACCGCAATGAGCTGGAATTCGTTGCTCGGCAACCCACCAATGCTATGAATGTTAGCAACCATTCCACTCTCGAACGAGATCTTATCTCCATTTTCTACCATCGCCTCGATCATCCACTGAACCTCTTCATCCACCATTCCAACAATCTCATTTGCCAAAATGAAAGCAGAAATTTCGAGATCGTTGAGCACGTTCTTTGAAATGTCCTCAACTATTTTCTTAATCTCTTCAGCCGAATATCTTCCCCCATCGAGCTTTTTTCTTATGAATTCAACCGATTTGGGCCTTGAAACAGGATAAATTTCTGCCAGGCATTTTTCATCAAGCCTGCAAGCTTCTGCTGTGAAAGAGCATACGCCTATTTCTCCAGGTTCAACGATATTGCTGAAGTCCGCTTCCGCGGTAAAAGAATCCTTTCCAACTATAACCTTCACTCTGTCACCGGGTAGCAGTCCAAGCTCTTCCGCATCGCTCTGATTGAGCACCACACTTAGCTTCTCGCTTCTAAGGGGAACCACTTTTAATTTAAACTTCATTAAAACTGGATGACACTAAAGAGATATTAATGTTTCCAAAACTATGTGATGACTTTCCAATAAATTGCCCGATTTTCTAAATTTTCTGCAAGAGTGGAGAAGATTTTAATAATCCTATTTTGATCTTGAGTTGTGAAAATCGGAGTCCAGTTGCCGGATGGGTTGAAGAGGAGAGCGTTTGAGATCTGCGAAGAACTCGGCTCTGATGTGATTCTGAGCGGTGAGAGCTGTTTTGGTGCATGCGATATCGATCTTGCACTTCTTGAGGATGTGGATGTTTTGTATCACTACGCTCATAGCGAAATTTTGAAATTTGACAACGTTGTTTATGTTCCATATTTCGTGGGCTTTGATCTCCAAAAGGTCGCTGAAAGCA
The DNA here is from genome assembly GCA_030153385.1 of Archaeoglobaceae archaeon. Lineage (GTDB taxonomy): Archaea > Halobacteriota > Archaeoglobi > Archaeoglobales > Archaeoglobaceae > WYZ-LMO2. The sequence goes on along the minus strand of JASKJN010000015.1, from coordinate 24,953 downwards.
TTAATAACGTTCCGGAGAGAGAGATAGCTCTAATTGCAACTTTGCAGTATTGTCACAATCTTCCTGAGCTGAAGGGTTTACTTGAGAGCTCTGGATTCAGAGTTGAGCTGAAAAAGGGCAGTGAAAGGGTAAAATTTCCCGGACAGGTCCTTGGCTGTAATTACTCTGCATTGAGAGATTGCAAAGCTTCCGCAGTTGTTTTTTTAGGCGATGGCCTTTTTCACGCGTTAGGAGCATCTTTTTACACAAATAAGAAGGTTTACGCGGTCAATCCAATTAATTCTGAGTTAACCTTAGTAAATTCAAAAGATTTTATAAAAAATAGATATCTCCAAGTTTCCAAATGTGTGGGTTTGAAAAAAGTTGGAATTCTCGTTTCAACCAAACCGGGACAAAAAAGGTTGAAGTTGGCGGAGAAGATGAAAAAATTAGCCTTAGATAGGGGAATGAAAGCTTTGATTGTTTACCTGAATGACATAACCCCAGAGAAGCTTTTGAATCTTCCCTTCGATTTCTACGTGAACACAGCATGCCCGAGAATAAGCTATGATGATTATAGGAGATTTGAGAAACCAATAATAACACCACCAGAATTTGAATATCTGCTGAATCTCAGAGAAGAGATAGGGCTCGATGAAATCGAGTGATCTCCCTAACAATGATGCCAGAATTATGGTAAAAAGATGGTTTATTATACTCGGAGACGAATGGTCATGATGAACGTGATCGAATTGCTCGATGTTCACAAGGTTTACAAAACGGAGTTCTACGAGGTTCACGCATTGAATGGGATCACAATGGAAATTGCACGCGGAGAGTTTTTGGCCATAATGGGACCTTCAGGCAGTGGAAAGAGCACGCTTTTGCATCTCATCGGATGTCTTGACAAGCCGACAAAAGGCGAAGTTATAATAAATGGGACAGAAACCTCTAAACTCGGTGATGGAGAGCTTACAAGGCTGAGAAGAGACAGCATTGGTTTCATATTTCAGCAATACAACCTCATTTCAACCCTTTCCGCTCTTGAAAACGTGGAGCTTCCGATGATCTTCAAAGGCATCCCGAAGGAGGAAAGAAGAAGAAGGGCAATGCATTTGCTTAAACAGGTAGGAATTGAAGAAATCGCAGACAGAAAGCCAAAAGAAATGAGCGGTGGGCAACAGCAGAGAGTGGCGATTGCAAGAGCCTTGGCGAATTCACCCTCAATTCTTCTTTGCGATGAACCTACTGGAAACCTGGACAGCAAAACCGGAAGGCAGGTTATGGATATAATCAAAAAAATGAACGAAGAAGAAGGAGTGACTGTTGTGCTAGTAACCCATGACTTCTCACTTGCAGAGTATGCGGACAGAATAGTAAGGCTAAGAGATGGAAGGATTGAGGAAATCCAAGAGCAAAAGCGTTTGAAATGAAGAGAAAAATAAAGATTATTTCTTAGGAGGCCAGTTCTTTTCCATCCAGCCCTTGATTCTTCCAGAGTCGATTGGACCAACGAGAACTTTCCAGCCAGTTTCATCCTCAATTGAACCCTGGAGTCTCGCAGCAAGTCCCGGAATGACGAGATACCTGTGATTCACCTTTTCAGCGATCTTCGTTTCTTCAATGATCTCCTTGACCTTCGCTGCGGTAAGCTTTCCTCCAGCGACGCTTGCCTCAACGCCGATGCCCTCGGTGTTAACGACGAGTAGCCATCCCTTGATCTTTGCGCTGTTCAGGTCGTTCTCGACTGTGTAGTACGTCAATGCGAAGTTCGTGGTAAGGAATACCGGATCATCTGGTCCGGGGTTGTTAAGCTCTCTCAATCCAGCTGCAACCTGCACCGGGGTTCTCGGATCTGTGTATATGTTGAACCTGAGCGTCAGCGTAGGCATCACAACGTGCTGGTCGATGCTGTGGAAGATCATCGCATCTCCGTATTTCACGATGAACATTCCCGCAATCACCGCTTCCCAGTATGCCTTAGTTACTTCATCCCCCTCGATCAGCCAGGCGGAGATCGGAGTTATCATAATTGGATATGCAACATCCTTGTCTCCATCCAATATCGCCTTTCTGCGGAGCTGGATCACCCTCTCGAAAGTTCCCTGAAGACCTTCGCCAAGAGGTTCGGTAACCGGATCGAGGACTATATCCTTTATTCCTGCGGACTTGAAGGTTACAGCAATACTCTTAAGTGTGTTCAAATCCTTTGCCCTGATCGTTACGGGAACCTTGTAGTCGAGGGCAAGCTTCATGAACTCTTTCCAGTTGCTTTCCGTGGCTGCGTAGATCAGAGGTCTCTGATTGGCAACCTCCTCAAGCGCCGACTTCATGCACTCTGGATTCAGCGCTATGAGAACCATGGGCTTTCCATAGCTTGCAACCTTCTTTGCAACTTCTCTGAACCTCTTGGGATCGTTTGATGTGCACCTCACAGCGAAACCATCAAGTGTTAGATATTTACCCACGTAGAACTTCTTGTAGTCCACGACTCTCTTGCATCTTTCCTCGATCTTCTTATCGTCAAGGGTATCCCAGACATCGAAGAAGAATGCGGTTGGGTTGAAGAAGGTCAGCTCATGCCTGTGCAGAACTTCTTCGCCACCGATCTTCAAAGCTTTCTCTCCAACGCCAATTAACACTTCTGCTATCTCTGGAGATGTCAACTCAACGAGCTTATCGAGCTTCTCCTTAACCTTCGGATCTTTTTCAGCATCTCTTGCGAGAGGTTTGCAGTCATAAACCTTTGCAGAGCGATCGAGAACGTGGGATGCGAAGCTCATGCATGTGTCGTAGCCACATTCCTTGCAGTTCGTTCTGGGAAGGAAGTTGTAAACCTCAAGCGGGCTCTTTACCTTCATTTTCACACCTCCGCAGTGATCCATTTCCCTGCGTCTGCAATACCTCCCTTCTTTTTTCCACCGAGCGTATTGAAGATCTCCTTAAGCACTGCAACCGCAAGCGGATGCATCATCATGAAGACGTCGACACCAGCTAGTGAAAGAGTGAGCCCAGTGATGATCTCCCAAATTGGGCCTCTCAATTCTCTTGGTCCCCAGGGAGTGTCTCCCTCCAACGGTGATTCAGCCATCCAAGCCTCTCTTGCACCCCAAGCATTAGTTGTTCCGCTCGATATCGGGAAGTTGAGATCAGTATCGCCTTTCAGACCACTGATCCTGATCCTTTCCATGTTTGTGAATGCGTAATCGAGACCGTAGCCCAACGCAGCGGTTGTGGGATCCATTACAATGCTGTTCCTCGGCATCTGGGCTCTCTTTAGCAGGTATCTGTTCAGCGTCTTCTGGTTGTTTATATCCATCTGCGTCCAGCTCAGAACGGCGTGACCATACTTTTTAGCAGCATTGCAAATTCTCTCCCAGTCCATATCGAGTGTGGCACTCGCAAGCATGACTCTTTCGCCTTCACAAACCTCTGCAGCTTTTTCAAGAACTTCTGGGTCTTTGTCCTTGTTACCACAACCTCCTATGATGATTGGACACTTTACCGCCTGCAAAACGTCTTCTATGACCTTCACTGCCTCGCTTGCCGGAGTGTTCTCGAGCAATGGATCCGTGCTGACGAGGTGGATCGTAACCATGTCCGCCCCAAACTTCTTAACGCACTTCTTTGCCCATTCCGCTGGACTGCCGATTACATCCTCGTAATGCACCTTTACAGCTTTAGCAAGTGATGGAGGACGATCGAAAACGTCTATGGCTATTGCTGGAAGATTTGGCTGTGGTTTGTCGAAAATGTAGAATGGCAAGCTCTTCTCACCACCAAGCTTGACAACATAGTCTCTCGTGCCTCCATCTGCTCTCGTGGCACCCAAAACAACTTCTTCAATATATCCGGGATACTCCACTTTTACCGGTTCGAACTTCGCTTCTACGAGCTTTTCAGGAAGCTTTAACTCTGGAACCGGTGGTGCAGTAGGCTGAGGTGCTGGAGCTACAGCTGGAGCGACCGGGGCCACCTGGAAGGGTGACGGGACTCCCAAAACTGTAGAGATTCTCTGCAAGTAGTTTAAAGCCATGCTTGTGTGGTAGAAGAAGTATCTAAACTCGTTTAGTAGAGTATACAGGGCTGTAAGCGATGAGATATCCACTCCACTGCCCCCCTCGATCTCGATCTCAAGGTCTCCCTCTATCTTGACATCCTCCAATCTCTCAACATTGTAATTTTTCAACAACTCCAGAAGATCTTCAAGCTTGTATTTTGCCACCATCTCACCCCTTTAAAAATACTTCTGCAACTTTACTCATTTTCCTATAAACCTCAGACTCCTCATTCAGCTTCACGAGTGGAATGCCCTTAATATCGAACTCAACAACTTTTTCATCGTATGGAAGTATCTCAAGAAGTTTGATTCCCTCCTCATCTGCAAATTCCCGTATTGTTTGCTCCGCAGTCTTATTTTCGATACGGTTTGCAACAAGCATGATGTCTCTGAATTTCAGTTTGAGCTCCTTCGTAAGCTCTTTTATCCGCTTGGCTGTCGCCAAGCCTTTTTTTGACATGTCGGTAACGATCAGAACATAATCCGCAGTGTCGATTGTTTTTCTGCTGAAGTGTTCCAGTCCCGCTTCGCTGTCAATAACAACGTACTCGTAGTGCTTTGTCAACTTCCTCAGCACACCTCTCAGCAGGGAGTTGGCAAAGCAGTAACAGCCTTCTCCTTCAGGGCGTCCCATGACAAGCAGGTCGTATCCACTGCACTCGCAAATGGCCTCATAGATCTTACCTTCGAGCCACTGCTCTTTGTTCATTGTCCCCATTTCATCCCTGCTTGTCTGAAATAGCTCCCTGATCTCGCCAAGAGTTTTCTCAACTTCAACGCCAAGAGCATCCGCTAAGTTGCTGTCGGGATCCGCATCTACAGCGAGCACCCTATTACTTTTTTTCGAAATAAAATGGATGAGGAGGGCGGATACGAGGGTTTTTCCAGTCCCTCCTTTTCCTGTCACTGCTATTGTAGTCATTCCTCTTCCTCAATTATTACCTCCGGTATTTTTATTTCCGCTCCAACGAGGATCAATTTGATCTTCTTTGCTTCCTTTTCCATCAGCTCTCCCCCTTGCTCTTCTTTACCACTATTTTGCCGATCGTGATCTTCGCATCCTTTATCACGAGCTTGATCCCCGCTGGTGCTGGCTGAGATGCGGGCATTTGGATTGCTGGTAGCTGGAAGGCTGGCATCTGCATAGGCATGCCAACTGCTGGAGCTGGCTGAGCAACCGCTGGAGTTGGTGCTGGAGCCTCTTCCTTCTTCTCTTCTACCTTCTCCTCCACCTTCTCTTCAACCCAGCCTTCAGTGATCTTCTTTCCGTCCACCTTTCTAACGACGCCTTTAACAACAGGATGGTCTACTTTCTTCAGGAACTCCTTCAGCTCATCAAGATTCTTTGCATTCTCCTCTGTTGCGATCTTGTCCCTTATGTCGTCGGGTATATACTTTGAAACTCTCTCCTTCAGTTCCTTCGGCATCCATACGACCCTATACCAGCCACCATCAGCTTGAATGAATTTCTTGCTTCTGAAGTAGTTGATACCTATTCCAAGGAATCCTGCTACCTGCTTTCCACCGCCTGTCTGCCCTGCCATTGTTGAGAATGTCAGGCCGTTTGGAGCTGGACCCGCATATCCTCTGTGAACCCATCCAATACCGTCGACTTCGGGCATGTAGAAGCCTATTACTTCAAAGCATCCGCAACTGGTGTGTGGGAATTCAAAGAAGCTGTGCAATTTTATTCTTTCATATTCTCCACCGCTTTCTTGCTTTGCAAATTCATTAACTCCGCTGTATTCACCGCCAATTGGATCCAATACCTCTCCTTTTGGAATCGCTCTATTTGGTCCCTCTGGATCAACTTTCGCAGCAGCTCTGCCATCGAACCAGCTGATTGCTCCGCATAGCGATGGTCTGTCAGGTGAAACTACGCAAACATTCGTTGGAGCAAAGCTCTGACAGAGAGTGCAGGAATAGAACTCCTCAACGTCTTCGTCGTGAAGCATCTCGACCCTCTTATCTCTTTCCTCGTATACCGGCATCGCAACTTCCTTCAGCAGTTTCTCAACAAGCTCTTTGTCTGTAATGTAAAGGGCTTCAATCTTCTCTATGAACGGTAGCTCATTCTTGTATAGCATCATCGTGGCCTTTGCGATCTGTATTAAGCTCTTCAACCCCTTCTTAATTGAGCCCTTGCCAATTCTGACCCAGACATCGTATCTCTGGTTGAGATGCATGTACCCTTCGATGTAGTTCTGGAAGTCATGGTTTCTGCGTTCTATAACAGGCTCCAGATCCGTCTCAACTTTGCTTCCTGCGATATAATATATCATTGCATAAGGATACTCCTTCCCCTCCTGCATCTCGTCCAGATCTGGGCCCACGAGTGTTACCTTCATATCCTCTACCTGTTCTGGTGGCAAAGCCAAGACGAGCTCGAACTTCACCTGCTTTGGACCTCCAAGTTCGACGAACATGTCTTCCTTGCGGATTCTCTCGCCTTCATACATCGGAGATATGTCAAATGGGAATTTCTCCTCTGGTCCCACACTGACCTTGACTTTCGCTCCCGCGGGAATCTCGATTTTCTTTCTTTCTACCATCAACCATCACCTCAAGCAACTCCTTTTTACACCTTCTGTGTGATGCCTGTATTATTTTTAGTTATCGGTTTTTGTCTATCCTGAATTTAACATAATTTCTCATTCAAAAAGGGCAAGAGAATTCTCCGCAGTTGGTTAATACGACTTCAAAATTTAAATTTCAGGCAAATATTATTTTGAATAATTTTATCAAATTTCGTAACAGCAGATAATAAAATGCGTTGAATTGTTAATACCAAAAGTTTTAATAATTAATGCTAAGAAAAATTTTATGGAACGGTGCTTGGAGTTTATATATACGAGAAGAAGCATCAGGAGCTATACTGGGGAAAGGATATCAGACGAGGACCTTAAAAAAATTTTAAAGGCAGCATTTCAGTCGCCATCTGCCGGAAATGAACAGCCCTGGCACTTTATCGTCGTAAAAAGTAAGGAAATGCTTGAAAAGCTGAGCAATGCTCATCCCTACGGAAAAATGCTCACAAATGCTGGAGCGGCGATAGTGGTTTGTTGTGATCCAAAGCTTTCGAAATATCCAAATCCAATGTGGATTCAAGATTGTAGCGCAGCAACTCAGAATATCCTGCTCGCCGCCCGAACCTTAGGCATAGGCTCGTGCTGGCTCGGGGTTTACCCGATTGAGAGCAGAATGAAGTCTCTTGCGAAGGTTCTAGGAGTTCCTGAAGATATCGTAGTTTTCAGCCTTGTCGCTCTCGGATATCCACACAGCGAAGATGAATTTTTTGAAGCACCCGAAAGATTCAGAGAAGACAGAGTACATTTTGAAAAATGGTAAGTGTTAAAATACGATGGAATATTTGGGAATATGCCAAAATGGATACTGATAGTAGAAGACGATTCTGCCATCTTAGAAGTCCTGGAAACTATGTTATCAGAAAAATACAGAGTAATGAAGGCCACAAACGGAAAGGAGGCAGTAAAAATCTACAGAATGCTCAAACCAGATCTCGTTCTTATGGACATAATGATGCCCGTAATGGACGGGATAGAGGCAACGAAGGAAATAAAGAGCAAATATCCAAACGCAAAGATCCTCGGAGTGACTGCTTTCGCGTCACAGAAGGGCAAAGAGATTCTCGAGGCAGGAGCATTGGAGATCATAGAAAAGCCCTTCACGAAGAAAAAATTGCTCGAAACAATTGAAAAGTATCTTAAGGACTGAATTCTCCATTATATTTAGCTTAAATTCTGCTGTTAGAATATGATAATACGAACATAAAACAAGTTCCGGGGAAAAATTTTTAATCTCTTAAAAATAACTTTATCTATGGAGATCCTAAAGCTGTGGATTCATCAAACTGACTGTCCTTTTATAATCAGTTCGGACGATTTTGAAGTTAAGTTTTATCATAACCTAATTGAGGTGAACAACAAAACGACCGTAAAAAGAGGTTATATCACATCTAAAGACCCAGAAGAACTGCAGAACTGCCTTGAATGGCTTTTTGGGAACAAAAAATTGTTAAATCACCAAATTTACGAAAAGTGTCCAAATTATGTTCTGCTACGCATGGATTTGACTCACACTCATGCAATGGACTTGCTTCTGAAAAACAAGGGATATATTGTCGGTCCATTTATTGCGGAAAAAGGTAGGGAAGTTTGGCAAGTGGGCTTTGATGAAAAGGAATCAATGGAAAACTTCTTGGATGGTTTATACCCGGATGACTACACAATACTCAGACACTGCTCCTTGCCATCAATGAATGAGATGTGCGAAATAATAGGCAATATAGAAGAGATTGCTCTTTTTGTGAACACACTCAAGGAACTTACACCAACAGAGAGGAATACACTGAAAAAAGCAATAGAAAGTGGCTATTATGACCAGCCAAAAAAGCGAATATAACCGAGCTTTCAGATGCGTTTAACATTTCGAAAGTGGCAGTATATAAAAACCTGAAGAGAGCAGAGTACAAGATCATGAAGGCATTGCTGAGGCTACTCCTAAATGTGGAGCTAAATGAACAGGATAAAGGATTCGGGAAGTGCAAAGAGATAATCAGTAAGTTAAAGTAGTGCTGAGATTTCTGATTAAAATTTTAAATATATTTGCTTCTATATCATACGTTCTGTCATGGGTTGCCTTAAAAACATCTGTCTCCATCAGGTCAAATCCGAGAAACCGAATTTCGTTGCTTTTTGCCAGCTTAACAATTTCATGAATAGTGCGGTAAATCTCTTCTTCAGAAATACCATTGTAATCAGTAAATCTTGCACCTATAAGCGCGTTGTTGGAGCCAACGTCAATATCTAAGGAAATATAAATGTATTTTGCATCGAGCTCCTTAATCGCCTTTTTAAGAGTCTTCTGAATTTTAAGTTTTTCTTTTGGAATTATGTTAACGCCCCTCTTTTCAAAGCTCAGATAATGCTGTAGATACTTCTTTATCCTTATATCCTCAATCTCAAAAGCCTTTGGTGAAGGGTAATCTGAGACTCCAGCAACTATCAAATTTTGCGGTTCAATCAGCTTCTCTTCTATCACAAAATTCAAAAATGAATCCGCGTTATAACTTTCGGGTCTCCACATTATGTAAGGATCCCTCGGATCAAAAGGTGTATCCGGATTTGTCTCCAGATCATACTGTATCACACCACACCTTATCGATGGGATTATGGCGTCGAAATGGCTGTCGAGAACGACCAAAGCTATGTTTTCAGCCCCATATTTCTCGCTTAAAAACTTCACGACACCCCCGGTAATCGAGTGATCAACCCCTATGAGGGAAACAAGTTCAGCGTTCCTTTCATTTAACATTTCGCATACAACGTTTGCATATTCAAGACATCCATTGGAGTCTATAAAAGCAACAACATTTTCAACCGTTAATAAATCTATGTAGCTTGGATCAGGTGCGGGCAACAGCCATGGTTCAACCTCAACCCTAATGGGGTTTAATTCAATTCCCTCCTGTGCGAGATTGAAAGCTATAGCATCATAAGGATCTTTAAATCTTAGATTTGGGTATCCTAGCAAGGCATTCTTTATCTTGAAATCTATTACGGGTTCTCTTTCATCTGGGTCGATGGGACAGGAAATTATTCGAAAATCTTCAAACATAAAAAAATTAAATTGGGGCTATCTTTTGCCAGTTCTCCCTGATTTCTTTCCAGTTCAATTTCTTTGCCGCTTCTGCATATTTAGGAGCCTGGTAAGCCTTCTTTCCCACAACCCCAAGTGGGAATGTTTTAACAAATTCTTCTGTGATAGGGCCACCGCCACATATAAATGGTATCTCTATATTTTTCTCCACAAGCTTCTGGGCTATCTTGGGGAAGGCTGTCATCGTGGTCGTCATCAGTGCGGTTCCGGTCACCATCACTGGTTTGTGCTGTTCAACCGCTTTCACGACTTCATCAACTGGAACATCCTTTCCAAGATCAATTACCTCCCAGCCATCTGCGATCAAAAAGGCCTTTGCAAGGTTTTTGCCAAGGTCGTGCAGGTCTCCTTCTGCTACGTGCATCACAACCTTGCCCTTCTTCTCTACAGTCCCTTCCTTACCAAATGTCTCTTCGAGTATTTTTATACCCTCTTGCATTGCATTTGCTGCGAGAACAACCTGGGGTAGGTAGAACACACCATTTTCATATAGCTTCGTTACTGCATTCATTCCGACAGTCAGACCCTTGTCAACGACTTCCTTCGGATTGAACTTCGTAAGAGTTTCTCTTACCAGTTCAGATACTTTCTGCGCTTCTCCCCTGAATACCGCGTAGGCTATTGACTTGAATGGTTCTTCAGTTGGCATAATATCTTTTACCAATTCCTCCGGATTCAGCGATTTTCTTTTTTCCTCTTCCATTAGAATCTCCATGGCAAAGCTGGACGATTTTCTTACCTTCTTCCCCTTCTTTTCTGCGAATTCTCTTGCAGCCTCAACAAGAGCCACGATGTTCTGAATTGGTGTTATCGGCGGAATTCCACAGCCAGGAGCAAGTATATCTACCCCAGCTTCAAGAGCTTTAAGGGCTTCAGCCTTCACATCTTCGGGCTTTCCGAAAGGCAGAGTCTTTTTCGTAGAAACATTTCCAACGAGTGCGATATCATCGCCCACAATTTTCCTTGCTTCCACCAAATCGACAACTTCTTCTACGCTCAACCCATTGTATCCGCACTCTGCCATATATGGCAGGATCTTCTTGACATCTCCACAAATGTGCAGTATCGAAGGAGCCCCAACATTTTCGGTGATTTCCAAATGCTTTGGAACCACGAACTGTTTGAACATGGAGGGGTCTAAAACATCTGGAGCGGCTGTTGGATCTGGAATGACGTAGTAGTCCGCTCCCGCCTTGATCATGTCCTTCAGCACGATTATAAGCGCCTCAGTTGCTATATCGAGAATTTCCTCTACTTTTTTCGGCTGAGTGATGCACATTCCTAACAGTTTCTCAGTTCCCACCAAGTGCCCGGCGAGTGTAAAGGGTCCTTCAAATCCGACCAGTATTGGAAGGAAGTCCCCAACCGAGCGTCTTAGTATTTTGATGGCTTCTCTGACCACAGGTATTCTGCCCCTTTCAAGCAAGTCATCCGGAAGGGTTATCTGATCTACCGGTAGATGCTTTGAAATTGAAGGTTGTCTTACCTCTGTTCCCCAGTTTATTCCACACCCCAAGGCTTCTGCAACGACCGTAAGGCAGAAAGGAACTCTTGCGACTTCAAGTTTTGCGAGCTCCCATAAAGAGGCTCCAAGCTTGGCCATTTTTTCTGGATCCTTGTGAACTGAAGGATAAAAAGAATTTAAAGCGATCATTGCATCTCTGATGCCCAAAGTAGTGGCTGAAGATGCGGGCGTGTAATCCACCGATCCTCTCATCAACGCTGCAAGGACCCTTCTTTTCGGGCTCATTTTCCCCACCTTAGGCTACTTCTTTCCAAGAACTTCGTTGAGTATCTCCACAACATCCATCATTTTCATATTTGAACCTTTCGCACTAAGTGCATCGTTTAGATTTCTGTAACAGAACGGGCAAGCGCTGGTCAGAATTTCAGCTCCAGTACCTTCAGCCTCTTCAACCCTCTTTGCAGCTATTTCCAACGAATATTCTGGGAATGCAGCTCTCACTCCTCCTCCAGCACCGCAGCAGAATGAGAATTTTCTGTTCCTTTCCATTTCAACTAGTTTAACGCCAGGAATGGCTTTCAGAACTTCTCTTGGTTCTTCATATACCTCGCAATGCCTGCCCAAGTGGCAGGGATCATGGTAGGTTACGACCTTTTCAAACTTACCAGTAAAGTTGACCTCTCCCTTCTTTATCATCTCTGCTATTATCTGCGTGGAGTGGAAGACCTTCGCATGGAAATCAATTCCAAGCTTGTCCTTATATCCTTCAGGTATCCCTTCCTGATAGTCTTTCTTCAAAGCCTTGTAGCAACCAGCGCATGAGGTTATGAACGCCTCTGCACCATACTTGTCAAGCAATGCTGCATTGTGTTCTGCAAATTCTTTCGCCAGATCCCACTGACCAGTTCTAAACATCGGTGATCCACAGCACCACTCATCCTCCGCTATTGTAAAGTCTATTCCCAACGCTTTGAACACATTCACTGTCGCCAGAGCTACATGCTTCTGCCTGTAAGATGCTGTACAGCCAACGAAATAGACGTATTCAGCCTTCTTTGGCAAGGAATTCTTTATTGAACTTGGCAGCCAGTTCAGTCTGTCTGAATGCTTTTCCATGTATGGGTTTCTCTCCACTTTAATGTGAGCACTCCATCTCTTAATAGCGTCGGGCACCTTTCCAAATCTCCAGGCTTCAGCTCTTAGTGCTTCAATGGCCCGCATAATGGCTGGCTTAAAATCCGTCTCGCACATCTGCTGGCATGCTCCGCAAGTAGTGCAGGTGAAAACCGCATGCATCACCGAATCCGTGTATTGCAGTTTGTTTTTCAGCAAACCTCTCGCAATTGAGGATTTTGCTCTGCTACCAAAGTATGAATCCAACCTGAATTTGTCTCCCTGCGGGCAACCAATAGCAGCAAAGTTCTCTTTCTGTCCATACTCATAGAGATAACGGCAATTTGCGCAATGCGTGCACATCGAGATGTAGTTGTAAAGTTCAGCCAGCTTTTCATAATCTTTTCTTATCAGTGGGTGTTCCGCTCCCATTATCTCACCCCCAGCTTTCCTGGATTCATAATATGATTCGGGTCAAGACAATCCTTTATCTTGGTCAACAGCATTATCCAGCCCGGATCCGCGTACTTGTTTATTATATTCCAGTACTCCACAGGTGGCTTGTATGGGATCATTCCGAGCGGTACACCAACTTCGATGCATTCTTTCATCGCTTCTCTCGCATTCTGAACCGCCTTTGGATCTCTCTTGTCGAAGGGTGTCATCAGTCTGAGCATGCCATAATGGCTTCCTCTGTAATCCGTAAATCTAACCGCTGGCGACAAGTTGTGTCTAATGTAGATCTCCTTCCATTTCTCATATATAATTGGCCAGTTCTTGGCGGGTGTAAACGTTCCGGGCCAAGCAAGCCCGCCACCGCACGCTTTTGAATAATTCTTTGTAGAACCGACTATCCTGCTTGGTAGCTCAGTTCTTCCTCTCTTCGCTTCTGGAGGATACTCAAAGTCAATTAGTTTAACACCTTTGGCTCTCTCCCTTTCCACAACTTCTTTCCACATTTTCCTCTTGTATGCTATCTCCTCCTCACTCCATCCGCTTATTACTGTGTAGCTAAACCATTCAGGCTCATTTGCTGGCTTCTCTTTGTATGGATATGGAATCGGAACCTGGGCAAGCCACCAGGAAACAGCTGTAACCTCATCGCAGAGCTCCAGATCTCTCCAGGCGACCATGTATTTAGTCATATCCTCTGCACTTTTAGCTGCAATTGTCAAAACGTCTTTGTAAGGCCTTATCTTGGATATCCAGACTCCGAGCTTTGTTACAATACCCGTCGTTCCGATCCATCCAATGAAAAGACCTGCAAGCATTGGAAGCGGGTACAAGCTGTGCCAGCTGTTGGAATATGCGCATGATCCTATCTTCGCAACCTCGCCTGTGGGCAAAACAACTTCCATACTGCTTATCATCTGGCTGTTAATGCCAAACCTGCCATTAAGATGACCAATCCCGTGATTTATTGCCATAGCCAAAACCGAGGCGCTTGCTGGATGCACACCCCAACCGAATTCATAGCCGTGCTTCTTCAGCGCTGCGGAGAACTTAGCATGCGATACTCCTGGCTCGATAACCGCATATCCCGTTTCAGTGTTTATCTCCAAGATCTGGTCCATTCTCTTCAGATCCATCAGAATACCGCCTTCTTCGGGTATGCAAAGGCCACCTATGTTGGTTCCCGTAACATAAGGCACAACAGGTATTCTCTCCCTGTTTGCAAGCCTCAGAATTCTCTGAATTTGTTCCACCGTTTTAGGTAGAACGACGTAGTCTGGCATGTGCGGGTCGTTCCAGGTAAGGTCGTAGGAGTACGGATACATAAGTGCCTCATCGTTCGTCGCATATTCAGCTCCTACGATCTCCTGCAACTGCTTCAATATTCTATCATTTCCAGCCATTCCTTTCCACCCCCATTATTTTTCGTTTCAAACCCAAATTTTAAATTTCCCAAAACCCAAAATTTTCACTTCAGGGCTTCCAAAAACTTCCTATACTTCTCCTTTTTTCTGGCCATTTTTTTCAACTGCATCGAAGTCTCTGGAGAGATGCTCGCTATTGACCTCGCAAAGGAAGTATAGATGGTTTCAAGCCTTGAAATGGCTTTTATCAATCCAGAGACTTTTTCTTCCGAACCGAGCAAATTTGAGATCTCTTCCCTCAATGAATCCACATCAAATCCCTCTATGGGCTCCAGAGATAGCTCAACCACTGTTTCTTTGAAAATTCTTTCGAGTTGCTCCGCATCCTTCCTAAGATCTTCTGCTATTTTTTTAAGCTCTTTTCCAGCCTCGCCCTTGACCTCTGCTATCGAATCAAGGGTCTCTGAAAGTTTTTTTCCTGTCTCAACTATAAAAGAAATAATTAAAGTTGGCATCACTGAACTCAGCCCAACCACCTCTTTATTATGACCTTTCTGTCAGCAAAGAAGTCTACGCAGTCTATCTGCCCATGAAGGACTCCAAAGAATGACTCCTTCATCCCTGCAAATGGGAAGAATGCCATGGGCGCTGGAATGCCAATGTTTACTCCAACATTACCGCATTTAACGCTCCTTGTGAATTTTCTCTCAGCTGCACCGCTTGCTGTGTATATAACCGCAGCATTTCCGTATTTGCTCTTGTTTATTGCCTCAATGGCATCATCCAGCGTATCAAATCGAATTATCGAGGCAACCGGGCCAAATATTTCCTCCTTTGCAATTGTCATGTCGGGCGTTACATCGTCGAAAACGGTTGGTCCGACAAAGTATCCATTGGGATAATCCGGAACTTTTGGATTTCTGCCGTCAAGAATCAGCTTTGCTCCCTCCTCTATTCCCTTCTCTATAAACCAGAGTATTCTCTCCTTTGCTTTTCTCGATACTACAGGACCCATTCCAACGCTTTCGTCCAAACCATATCCGAGCTTTAGCTTAGAGGCAGCCTCTACAAATTTCTTCTTTAGTTCCTCATAGATGTCTCCAACTGCAACCAAATTCGAACCGGCCAGGCATCTTTGACCACTGTTTCCGTAGAAAGATGCAATCATGTTCGGTATAGCTTTGTCAAGGTTTGCGTCAGGCATGACTACGACAAAGTTCTTTGCACCCGCTTGAACAAGAGCTCTCTTCCCGTATTCACCTGCCAGTTTGTACACAGCTCTTCCGACAGGAGTTGATCCCACGAAGGTAACCCCTTTGATGTCCGGATGCTTTATGAGTTCTTCTCCCACTTCCTTTCCACCATGAACGATATTTACTACTCCCGGTGGAAGGTTGATCTCATCGAAAATCGAGCAGATCTCGCTCATCGGAATTGGGCAAATCTCACTTGGCTTGACAACCAATGTCGCCCCTACAGCCATTGCATACGGGATGTACCAGAATGGTGCAAGTGCTGGGAAGTTGAATGGGCCAATAACCGCAAATGCTCCAACAGGTTCTCTTACAAGCTCCTCGTCTATTCCAGTAGCGATTTGATCCAGCCTTTCTCCCTTGAAGAGGGTATAAGCAATTGCTATCGCAGTCTCTACGTTCTCTATTAATCGTCTCATTTCTCCCCTTGCTTCGTCAATTATTTTTCCGTGGTTCTGTGTTGTGACTCTGGAAAGCTCCTCGAACTTTTTTTCTAAGGCATTTTTCAGCTCAAAGAGGTACCTTACCCTCGTTGTTACGGGTACTTCTTTCCACTCCTCAAAAGCATTCACCGCAGCCTCAACAGCAGAATCGACGTCTTCTTTTACACACATTGGAACCTCTGCGATTACTTCATCCTTCGCGGGATTGTAAACCGGGTCGTATTTTTCAGTGGTTGGCGTTATAAACTCCCCGTCGACGTAGTTTTTGAGTCGCCCATAAGACTTTCTAACCTCTGGTAGTACTGCCATGTATTCCGAGCCTTTTACGATTGCATAAATAAGGTAACGTTAACATGTTAACTAAATATCCACAATTAATTTGTGTTAACCTGTTAACACCACATTTTAAATACTTACAGTTTTCCGAAAGCTTTATGACTGGATTGGCTACGAGGTTGTTCTGGGTCTTCATGGCAGTGTGGTCTATTTGGCACTTTGTGTCGCAATGGTATGCATTTACATATCCAGTGGAAAGGCAATTGTACTTCGGATGGCTCTCTTGGTGGCAGGTGAACTCAATAGTCTGGTATTTTACAGCTGCCCTTGTTTTCGCAATTTATCTCAACAAGTACTGGAAGCCTGCGAAGATCAGAGAGGAAATGATAAAGAAAAGGAAGGCTGAGAGGTGAGGAAAATGGCTGAGTGGTATACGGGTCAGGGAGGAATCATTCTTGGACTGATAATATTGATGTCTTTGGTTGTCTTGGGCATTACATTATACGTTTCAAGAAAATCAAAGAAAACTGTGCAGGATTACGTGCTTGCAGGCAGTTCGCTGGGTATCTTCGTCCTATACTTCTACGGAGCATTTACGATAATGAGTGCATGGACTTTCTATGGCTTACCAGGCTGGGTCTACGCAAATGGGCAGGGTATAATCATTCCCTGGTATATGTTCATACACCTGTTCCAAGTTAGCATCGTCACAATACTGGGAATTAAACTGTGGGGAGCTGCAAAATACTATGGCTACAGTACCCCACTCTCATTAATTGCAGATAGATTGGAATCGCAGAGTGCTCAGTATATATTCAGTGCAGTAAATCTGATATTCCTCGCAATTTACTTGGCTTTGCAACCAGCAGCAATTGCAATAGGTCTTAATGTGCTCGTAGGTGCTCCGCTGGAATTCGGGTTCATCTACGGAGCACTTTTAAGCGCACTTATAGCCTTCATAGGAGGAATGAGAAGCGTTGCGTACACAAACGTTTTCTTGGGTGCCTGGTTCCTGATTGCATTCGTGGGTACATTCATCATAGCTCTCCTGAACTTGCCTAACGGTCTAACTGGAGCTGCTCAGCAAATCCTTGAAACGAAGCCATGGTTATTCTCAAACCCAGATCCCTTCGGCCCCGCAAAACTAACTGGAACTGATAGATTAGCGTATGCTCTGGGTTACATACTCTCTGGATTCAGTGGAGCTCTGTGGATACATCTGATGTATGTCCCGATGACTTTGAGAAGCCCAGTGGCAATGAAATGGTATCCAACGCTACAGCTAATCTCATTCCCGATAATATTCACCATAGTCGGTGTCACTATCGGAACCACGGTTGGACACGTGCTTGCTCCTAATCTGCCTAGGGCGGACCAAGTCTTCCAGTATATTGCCACGCAGTACGGCGGAATATGGTGGGGCTCATTTGTTTATATAGGCGCATTTGCGGCGGCGGTTTCAACAATGGGAACGATGGTTGTGGCAGCAGCTTCACTGTGGTCTGTTGATATATACAAGTGTTTAAAGAAAGGGAAGTGCACTGATAAAGAGATACTCTGGCAGACAAGGATCTTCCTCTGGATCCTTGTTATAGTCTCTACCTTCTTCGGATGGCTGGCAATAGTGGGATGGAAATACATAGGCTTACCCGCCCCAGTGCCACTTGCGGACTTCCTTAACTTCTTGGCATCACCAGGCTTTGCGTTAAACGTAGTACTGCTGATAGCTTTATACTGGAAGCGAGCAACGAAGGAAGCAACGATTATCTCGTTTATAGTTGGTTTCATACTGCTTGCAGTTGGCTACGTCTATCAGCCATTTACCTACATGCTAACAGGAATAAAGGGTCTTCCAGCTCTCGTCATAGCTCTGCCCGTGGAGTTAATACTGTTCTTTGTGATCACTTACCTCACAAAGCCTGCGAGTGACCAGACGATCGCAAAGTTCTTCGACCAGCTCGAGAAATACATATACGAGTCCCCAGATCCGCAGGTTGAAAAAATCTAAGCTTTTCAAAATTTTTTATTTTTATTCGCTTTTCCAAGGCCTTTTAGCGAATCATAAAAGCCTGCAATATGACTTGCGAATTCGAAATGCTTTGAAAACCAGCATGGACCGGTGGGGATTTGAACCCCAGGCCTCCGCCATGCCAAGACGGCGCTCTACCAGCTGAGCTACCGGCCCTCGCTTAATGATTTAGGATTGGGTTAAAAACATTTCGTAATGTCATGAATTTTTGACGAGTGTTTGACTTTATCCTCCTGAAATCCTTGGGGGAAATCATAACCACTCAATAAACTTTTTATCTGAGAGCTGAAAGCGAGACTATGATTGCGGATGTTTATATCGAATTGAAGGAAGGAGTAGCGGATCCTGAAGGTGAATCCACTCTTAAAGCTTTGCGATTGCTCGGATTCAAAAGAGTGAAAAAAGTCTCGACAGTGAAGGTATTCCGGATCGAGATCGATGCTAAAAATAAGGAAGAAGCTGAGAAAGAAATAAGGGAAATGTGCGAGAGACTCCTCGCAAATCCCGTGATCCAGAAGTTCAGAATTAACTGGATCGGGTGATTAGATGTTTAAAAAGGTTAATATCCCATTCGAGCTTTACGAAGTGGAATTGGATAAAGCGGATGATGATGCGCTTCTTAAGATAAGCGAAATAATGGGGTTGGGTTTGAACCTCGAAGAAATGAAGTTGATACAGCGATATTTCAAAAAAAAGGGAAGAAACCCCTACGACATCGAACTGCAATCCCTCGGGCAGGCGTGGAGTGAGCACTGCTGTTATAAAAGCTCAAAGTATTTTTTGAAGCAGTTTCTCCTCGACGATTACTCCAGATATCCACAGGTTATCTCTGCAATAAAAGAAGATGCGGGAGTTGTTGAATTCGATGAAGAACATGCTTACGTTATCAAGATCGAGAGCCACAATCATCCCTCCGCTATTGAGCCATATGGAGGTGCTGCTACTGGTATTGGGGGAATAATCAGGGATGTGCTGTGCATGGGTGCGCAACCAATTGCTTTGATAGATCCGCTCTTCTTCGCGGATCTTGACACACCTTACGAGAAACTGCCGAAAGGCGTGAGACATCCGCAGTATCTTCTTAGCGGTGTTGTTGCGGGAATAAGGGATTATGGAAATCGTGTTGGAATTCCAACGGTTTCTGGAATGGTATTTTTTGACGAGTCATATCTTACAAACTGCATTGTTAACGTGGGCTGTGTGGGAATCGTGAAGAAGAATAAAATCGTTCCCAGCAGGGCGGGGAATGTAGGCGATATTTTCGTCCTTGTTGGTGGAAAAACAGGGAGAGATGGGATCCATGGCGTCACATTTGCTTCTGCAGAGCTCAGCGAGGAGAGCGAAGAAGAAAGAAGTGCGGTTCAGCTTGGAAATCCGATCGTTAAGGAACCATTGATCCACGCATGCCTTGAAGTAGTCGAGAAAGGTCTGATCACTGGGATGAAAGACCTTGGTGGCGGTGGTTTGAGCTGTGTTGTTGGCGAAATGGCATTCTCTGCAGGCTTTGGAGCGGAAATTCACCTTGATAAGGTTCCGTTAAAAGAGGAAGGAATGGCACCATGGGAGATCTGGGTTTCGGAGAGCCAGGAAAGGATGATGCTTACAGTAAAGCCGGAGAAGGTCGATGAAGTTCTCTACGTTTTCCAGAAATGGGACATACCCGCTTCTGTGATCGGAAAGACAACAGATGACAGAATTCTTCGCATATTCTACAAAGGGCACAAGATCTACGAGATAGATATAGAATTCATAGTGGGTGCGGTTGAATATTGCAGAAGCCACACAGCGAAGCCTACCGTTAAAACGGAGCAAGAGATTCCTGAGCCCAAAGACTTTAAGGCTGTTTTCCTGAAAATGCTCTCTCACCCAAACGTAGCCTGTAAGGACTGGATTATAAGACAGTATGACCACGAAGTTCGGGCGAGCACGGTGCTTAAACCATTGCAGGGCAGAGTGAACTTTGAAACGCATGGAGATGCGGTTGTAATGAAGCCGACGAAGTCAAACAGAGGACTTTCAATCGCGGTTGCTGTAAACCCTTGGATGACGAAATTGGATCCCTACTGGGGAACCGCAAGCGCCTTTGATGAGCTGATAAGGAATCTCATTGCTGTGAATTCAAGACCACACAGCTTTGTCGACTGTCTAAATTTCGGAAATCCAGAGAAACCTGAGAGGATGTGGGAGTTTGTTGAATGCGTGAAAGCTTTGGGATGGATGGCAAAGAACTTCGGAATCCCATGCGTTAGCGGAAACGTGAGCTTCTACAATGAAACGAAGTATTCAGCAATTGCTCCTACTCCAACGCTACTCGGCATTGGAATCGTTGAGGACATAAGCAAGGTGAAGGAGAGCTACTTCAGCGGTGGTGCTGTTGTTCTGGTGGGTGAGACGAGTGATGAATTCGGCGGGAGTTTGTATTCGAAGATAATTGGCTTTGAAGGCGGGAAAGTTCCAAGGACATCTCCCGAGAAATTAAGAGCTTATTCCTCCGCCATGCTACAATCTTTCAGAGAATTCAAGGTAAAAGCCTGCCATGACGTTTCTGAAGGAGGAATCGCGGTTGCCATAGCGGAGATGAGCTTTGGGCTTGGGATAGGATTCAATGCTACAAGAAAGCTTGATTTTCTTGAGCTCTTCTCAGAATCGAATACAAGATGGATCGTAGAGGTTGAAGAAACCGAGGTTGAGGATTATATTGATTTCATGAAAGAAAAAGGACTTAGGTCTGAGCACCTGGGCTTCAGCGAGGGCGATGAACTGAATTTTGGAAGTTTTTCCTGCGATTTGAGTGAAGCTGAAAAAGCCTGGCGGACTGGCATGAGCAGGTTCCTTACTTAAATAAACCCAAAAAATGGAAAGATTAATTAGCAGAAATAGGGTTAGGCGGGACGATGAAGGCTGCTGACATTATGAACCCGAAAGTGATCTACGCAACTTTGCCAAGTAATAGAGATAGTGTTCTTCATCTTTTCAAAAACTATGGCATTTCAGCGGTTCCTGTGCTAAAGGAGGGAAAAATTGCAGGTATTATAACAAGAAAGGACATTCTGAGGAAGATCGAGGAGGATCAAGTCGCGCTACTCATGACCCCCAATCCCGTCACCGTTGACGTTAACGACAGCGGAAGGAAGGTAGTGGAGATCTTAAGCACAACTCCTTTCCGAAGGCTTCCTGTGGTTGATGGCGAAAAACTGGTTGGCATAATAACAGTAAGAGACATAATAAAGAAGATCGCCGAAATGAATGTTGAGATTCCAGTTAAGAAATACGTGAATACGCAGATAATTTGCGTGTGGGAGGAGACACCCCTAAAGGTTGTTGGAGAGATAATGCGGTTAGGAAATGCTGAGATATGTGGCGTTTTGAATGAAAACGAAGAACTCGTGGGCATAGTGGATGAGAAGATCATGCTCAGCGAAGCCCTAATTGAAGATTTCATAGTCCAATCAACTCATTCATCCTCAAGCGATACCGATGACAAGTGGAGCTGGGATGGTATGAGGGACATGTCAGTGAGATATTTCGAGATTAGCGTTGTTAAATTGCCCAAGGAACCAGTTAAGAAATTCATGAAACCCCCGGACTTTGTATATCCGCAGACAAGCGCATCGAAATGTGCAAGAAAGATGATAAACAACGATCTTGACTGCATTCCTGTGCTTGACTCCTCAAACAGAGTTTCGGGGATGGTAAAGGACAAAGACCTGATAAGGGTCCTGCTTGAGGTTCAGAACTAAGGAAGAAGTAAGGCAATACGTCTGGAGAAAAATAGCGCCTCTTTGCGACTTTCCAAGCCCTTACGGCAGGATTCCGAATTTCAGGGAAGCGAAGAAGGCATGCGAAAGGATAAGAGAGCTTGAGGAATATAAAAAAGCAGAATGCGTTTTTTCTGCTCCCGATTCAGTGCTTCTGCGATTGAGGGAGATAGCCCTTGAAGACGGAAAGACTTTGCTTGCGGTATTGCCAAGAATAAAGGGGTTCGTTGTTTTGAGGGAAAAGGTAAAGCCGACAATTGAAAGACTCAAACTTGGCAAACCCGCAGATTTCAGTGAGATTAGGGGAAAAGTGGGCATTTTTGCACAGGGATGTGTTGCTGTTGACATTCACGGAAACAGGATTGGGAAGGGGAGTGGTTTCGGCGACAGAGAGTTTCAAATTCTTAAGAATGAAGGTGTTCTGGCTGAAAACGCCATTTTTGTTGTCATCGCTCATGATCTCCAAGTTTTCAACGATCTCAGCTACCTCGCTGAAGAACACGACGCTAAAGCGGACGTTATATTAACTCCCACAAGAATTATAAGAGTCAATTAACTTTTTAACGATCTCCGATACCTCTTTTTTGACTTCCTCGATCTGCTTTTCCGCATTAACAACCACAGTTCTTTCATCGGCGATTTTAAGGAAATTCTGCCTCACCTTTTCAAGATAATCTCTTGCTTCAAAAGCTGTAATCCTTCCCCTCGGTTTTATTCTTCTCAATGCAGTCTCAGGCGAGACATCGAGCAAGATTACAAGATCAGGCTTTGGAGCAAATTTCTCGTTCAACTGCCTGATCTTTTCCGCGTCTATTCCCCGCGCAGACTGATAGGCGATATTCGAGTAGTAATAGCGATCCATTATAACTATCTTCCCCGATTCAAGAGCAGGTCTTATCCTTTCCCTTACATCAATTTCTCTGTCAAGCAGAAAAAGCATCAATTCCTCCTCAGCGGGGAGCCTTTCTTCGGAATTTTTTATTTTCTGCCCGTAAATGCTGTCTGACGGCTCTTTTAGAAGCAAAACATCGTAGCCAATGGATTTTAGATAAGAGAATAGGAAATTCGCGACTGTTGTCTTTCCCGCCCCGTCAATGCCTTCTACCGCGATTAGCAAACCTTTTCCCATTCAACATCCCTACTATCGGGTTAGCGTTTTTCATACTTTTAAATCTATCCTTACGACTTCCATCTTCAATCCGAAACCTTCATGAGTAGCCAGTAATCTTTTCCCGCCTTTTCAAACTTGAGCAAGGTATAAACACCTTTCAGCTTTTGTCCCATAAGTCTGAACTTTATCTCCCTGTCAGTCTTTTTCAGCAGTTCGTATTCCCCCTTATCCCAGATTTTTACAAGACCCTTCCCGTAACCCTCGGTGATTTCTCCCTCAAAGTCCATGTAATCAATGCTGTGATCCTCAACCTGAATCGCAAGCCTTCTCTCCTTTCTTTCAGGAAATTCCTTGGGAATTGCCCAGCTCTTGGCGACACCTTCCATTTCAAGTCGGAGATCGAAATGATGCTTTCTTGCAAAGTGTTCCTGAACGCAGAATCTCACGATTCTTCTCTGCAACCGAGTTCATAATCTTTGCGGAGAGTTTATTTATACCTTCGACAATCTGTTCTTATGCGAAAGTTCCTGGTGTGTCCCGTATGCTTCTCAAAGAATGTCGAGCTCGATGCAGGCGGAGTTTCTGGCAAATTCTGCTGTAAGGATTGCGGATACGTTGGTAGCTTTATTCTGGAAATGAGCGAAGGAGAATATGCAGAAGCGCTCAAAGCTAAGGAGATGAAATACGAGGAAGAAAAATCTTGAATCAAGCGGTTTGCTCCTAACTATTTCATCGTAGCATTTTTTAGAGCAACCAAAACCTAGCCTCAATCTTATCACTCTACTGTCAGCTCCCTTTGAAATATCTTTCCTTCTTTTATTAGCCTATTTTTTGCGAGCTCGCAGTACTTCCTATCTACTTCCACACCTGTCCCTCTTCTATTCAACAGCGAACATGCAATAAGCGTTGTTCCACTGCCAAGAAATGGATCCAAAACAACGTCGTCAACAAAACTGAAAAGTTTTATACATCTTTTTGGAAGTTCAAGCGGAAAAGGTGCTGGATGCCCAATCTTTTTTCTATTTTCTCCAGGAAACGTCCAAAGTCCATTTGTCCACTCTATAAACTCTTCCCTTGTAATATCAGAAACACCGCTTCCACTTGTCTTTTTCCAGTGTTTCTTGTAAAATACCACTATGACTTCCACCGGTGCTATAACGTAAGGAGCGCTTGCGTTCAGCCAAGATCCCCATGCGGTTCTTCTTGATATGTTGCTCTCATTCCAAACTATCGTGCTAAAATACTTCCAGCCAACTTTCTTGGCTATCGAAACAACATCTGCATAAACGCTCTGAAAACCTTCTTCCCTACGGCCTTTGCTTTTATCGAGAGGTATGTTCAAGCACAATCTTCCATCAGGTTTAACAAGCTCAAAAGCTTTGCTCAACCACTTTTCCGTGAACTCAAGATACTTTTCGTATGGAATATCGTCCTTATATGAGCCATAGTGTATGTCAACGTTGTAGGGAGGAGAAGTGACAATTAGATCTATTGAGTCCGATTGGATCATGTTGGTGGATAAAAAATCATCATTTATGATAACTACCCTCCCGTCATCAGTTTTAAAAGATATTCTCTCGCCACTGATTATTTCCCGCTGGCTATACATTGCTATTCCTTGCTCTCTTGAAGGACTCCCTTGCGCTCTTCCTTTGCAACGTTTTCATTTGCACATTCGGGAACATTTCCATCTCCGAATACCTTAAGAATTGCATCGATCAGCTCAAATTCGCCATTTCGCGCTGCCAACTTAAGCTTATTCGTTGGCCCGCTCAAAAATTTTTTAATCAGGGAGAGGGCAAAAGCTCTCAGCATAGGCTTAATTTCTTCACCCAGGCCGAACTTAGATAGCTTACGGTAAAGCTCCTCAACTTCTTCATCAACGAACTTACCCGCAAGACCATACATGACTGAAATTGCTCTTTTAGCCCCAAGATCCTTCAAGTAAACTCTGAAGTGCTCCAATTCTT
>JASKJN010000065.1 GCA_030153385.1 Archaeoglobaceae archaeon | reverse complement strand
GTTCTCAGAGCGATTCTATCGTCGGTGCTCAAGCTTGAAAGATGCTTTGCGACTTCAATTGCTACGTTCCAAGATCTTCTGTTCTTCCATATTTTTCTAAGCTCTTCCAAGTTGGCATTTGCCAGATCTCTTAGCTTTTTTATTTCTCCAAATTCTCTTTTGAACTCCAGAACCTTTGGAACGACTGCCCTGAAATAATTCAGTCCGATCGATGTGAATGCGGAATCCACGACCATGAGAACGACGTTACCACCATATCTCTTCGTCTTTAAGCATCTTTCGCAGTGAAGTCTGATCTCTGGGACTAAGTTCATGTAGCCATCCACGATCCGTTTGAGCTTGATCTCCTGCACATCAACCTTATGTGGTTCATAAAAAATTTGTTTGAGCCTCAGACTCTCCCTATCATCACCGCTCAGTTCGCCCATCAGTCATCATCGGCAATATTTACTGCTTGGGGAGGCAGATAAACTTTTTTAGGGTTAAAAATTGTATGGTGGGTAAAGAATACCTTCTTCAGTGATTATTGCGCTGACAAGGCTTAGTGGGGTAAAATCGAATGCGGGATTGTATACCTTTACATCTCTTGGAGCGAGCTGTTTGTTTCCGCAGAAGATCAGCTCTTCTCTACTTCTCTCTTCAATTTCAACGTCTTTTTCAGTCTTATTCAAGTCAAAGGTGCTTTTTGGGGCTGCAACGTAGAACGGGATCCCGTGATATCTTGCAGTAATGGCGACAGTGTAAGTTCCGATCTTGTTGAAAACCCCATCTCTCACGATCCTGTCCGCTCCCACAATGACCTTGTTGACAAGACCCTTCCGCATGACTATGCCAACAGCAGAATCCGTTATAAGCGTGACATCGATCTGATCTTTCATAAGCTCATAGCACGTGAGCCTTGAACCCTGATTTAGTGGCCTTGTCTCGCATGCAAAAACCCTTATCCTTTTTCCCTGCTCAACAGCGGATCTCACGACTCCCAATGCGGTGCCCCAGTCAACCGTTGCAAGTCTTCCAGTGTTGCAAAAAGTTAGCACGACGTCGTTATCCTCAAGAAGTTTGGCCCCATTCTCTCCAATTCTCTTATTTCTCTCAACATCTTCCTCCGCAACTTTTTCAGCCTCACTTAGCGCGATTTTCCTTATTTCTTCAACGCTTTCTCCTTCTAAAGCTTTTTTGAGAACCCTATCAACGCCTACTGATAGATTTACTGCGGTGGGTCTTGCAGAAGCGAGTAGCTTCGCCTTCTCAACTAAATATCTCTTCATCTCATCTACATCTGAAAATTCTCTTTCAAATGCGGCCAATGCCACGCCATAGGCTCCAGCAGCCTCAAGAGCGGGAGCGCCACGAATTGAAAGCCTTTTTATAGCCCCAATAAGCTCTTCAACAGTTCTGCATGCGATTAACTCCTCCTTCTCAGGGAGCTTTGTCTGATCTATGAGCCAAACGCAATCTTTCCAGAAGATCGTTCGCATATTCATTATTGACTGCACGTATTTAAATTATCTGTTCCCGCTTTAAAAATTTAAAGAATGGCAACTCTAAGCGGTTCTTTTCCCAAAGTGTTTCTCGAAAACGCCAAAGATATCCTCAGGTTTTTCAAGAATGAAAACGCCATCCATTTTCGAGAGCCTTTCCACGTGCTCCACGTCCTCTTTCCTTACTCTTATCCTGAGCTTTTTTCCATCGGGCAATTCCGTTTCAACTATGCCCTCCTTGTAATCTGAGGGCATGATGTAGACTGGAACGAATGCTTTAAGGGCCATTATCGCAGAGTTTGTTAGCAAAGTGTCCGCTATGCCGAGAGAGATCTTCGCGGTCGTATTAGAAGTAGCCGGAGCTATTAAAAGAAAATCAAATTTTCCACTTTGAAGCATTCCTGCAAGGAAAGGCGCGTTCGAGTTTATCTCGACCCAAACCTTAAAGTTTCTCTTTAATTCTTCCATCAGCTTGTAATGGAGAACGACTTGCTGTCCCGCTTTGGAAAGGTAAGCCCTTATCTCAACCTCGGGGTAAAGCTCCCTTATTTTTTTCATCACCGCTACGGTCTCCCTTAGCCTGTCACCACTTCCCGTTATCCCCCAAGCGACCCTCATAGCGCTTTAAAACCTCCGCAAACCTCTTAACGGTCTTTCTCAAACTCCTGAATCCTTCCTCATCCTCCATCACACCTTCGAGGGAATCCTTGCTCCAGAAAGTAGCTCCGAGGTTTGCTCCAAAGGAGCCACCGCTGACCGGGATAACTCCGTTAAGTACGTAGAAGGTAATTATCTGCTGAATTGCAAGCTCTTGACCACCTATTCTGTCCCCACCAACCGCTATCGCCATTCCTACTTTACCGCGGAAGAAGTCAAAATCTCTTGCAACAAGGGCTCTGCAACGGTCCATCACTGCCTTTGTCTGCGCACTTACGCCACCGTTGTATACAGGAGTCGCTATGATGATTCCCTTCGCCATTTCGAGTAATTCGTAAAGCTCAAACATGTCATCCTTCAATCTGCACTCCTTATTCTTCAGGCAATAGTCACAGTGCTGACAAAAGCCAATATTTTTCCCTCTAACACTGAATAATTTAGTTTCAAATCCCATTTCCTGTAGCATCTCCAGAGCCTTGTTCAGCACAAATTCCGTTGCTTTTTTCCTCGGACTACCGCAGATTCCGACGATCATTTTCCAAGCTCAACCCCGAGCTCAAAAGCCTTTTCAAGTTCCTCTTTCGTCGGCTTGAACTTTACTGCAAACTGCTTTGTTTCGAAGCCAAGTTCCTCGAGCACTTTTGCGATCTCTTTAACCGCAACACCGTTCCATCCGTAAGAGCCAAAGGCTAAAGCCTTCTTATTTTTCGGCTTTAAGCTCCTTAGATAGCTCAAGAAGCCAGAAACTGGCGGAAATAGGGAGTTATGTATTGTTGGCGCTCCGACAGCAATTGCCTTTGCATCCAAGATTTCAGCAACGATCTCAGCCCATGAATCCTTACGAATATGGAAAAGTCTTACTTTTGCATACGTAGAAGCACCTTCAGCGATGGTTCTGGCAAGCTTCTCCGTAGAACCCCACATCGTGTCGTAGACAATGACTACTTTGTTATCAGGCTCGAAATCCGCCCATTTTGCATAGCTTTTGACTATAACCTCCGGATTCTTCCAAGCAACCCCGTGGCTTGGAGCGATCAGCTTCACTTCAACACCTTTCAATTCCTCAAGCTTTTTCTTTATAAGTGTGGATAGGGGCATTAGGATGTTCGCATAGTAAAGCTTAGCCCACTTCAGAGCTTCCTCCAATCCAAGATCCTCTGCAAATCTTTCCTCACTCGCAACATGCTGTCCAAATGCGTCGTTGGAGAATAAAATCTTGTCTTCAACGAGATACGTGGCAATGCTGTCTGGCCAGTGGAGCATGGTCATGTCCAAGAACATTAGCGTTCTTTTTCCGATTCTCAGCTTGTCTCCATTCTTCACAACCATAAAATTCCAGTCTTTGCAGTCAAAAAACTTAAAAAGTCCTTCCTTCCCCTTCTGGGAGCATATCACGGTTGCATTCTTCGCAACTCTGATCAGATCCGCAAGTCCGCTTGCGTGGTCGGGCTCAATGTGGTTCACAACAACGTAGTCAATTTCTTTCGGATCTATGAGCTTCGAGATCTTTTCAAGCTGTTCCGAAAAGAATTTGTGCTTCACAGCGTCTATTACAACCTTTTTCTCGTCTAAGATCAAATAGGAGTTGTAAGTAATTCCGCGAGGTGTTTGAAAGTTGTGGAAATCCTTTTCTTCCCAGTCTAAGGCACCAACCCAGAAAACACCATCCGCAATTTCCCTCGGTTTCATATTTTAGGTTGACTAATAAGGATAAAAATCTTATTCCGTTTTGATCGACCCATCACAACGCATTTATATGCTGATATCGAAAAGAGAGAGTGGGTAAAAAGGTTCTCTTCGTTTGCATCCGAAACACCGCGAGGAGTGTCATCGCTGAGGCGATATTCAACAGCTTGGCAAAGAATTACAAGGCGGAGAGCGCGGGAGTTGAAAGGGCTGAAAAGATCGACGAAAAAGTAAAAGAGATTTTGGAGATGAGAGGATTAAGGGCAAAAGAGAAGCCGAGAAGTTTGAAAGATGTCGATCTCGGGGATTACGATTTAGTCATAACCGTCTGCGAGGAGAGTTCATGTATAGTGCTTCCACATAAAAGACTTGTGAGGTGGCACATTGAAGATCCGGTTGGCAAAAGCGATGAAGTTTATGAGGGAGTTTTTATGGAGATAGAGGAAAGAGTAAAGGGGCTCTTGAGAAAGCTCGAAGGAGAGTGAAATTCTCAAGAGCAAAAAATATATGCAAAACACCAATGGCTGAGCATGGAAAAGGAATACAAGGCTTTGGAAGTGGAGGAGAAGTGGCTCAAAAACTGGGACGAAAGAATGTATTATTTCGATTGGAACTCGAAAAAGCCACATTACATTATTGACACTCCTCCTCCATACCCGACAGGTTCTTTTCATATCGGTCATGCTCTTAACTGGTGTATAATCGATTTTATTGCTCGTTACAAGAGAATGAATGGCTTCGAAGTGATGTTTCCTCAGGGATGGGACTGCCACGGATTGCCCACCGAAGTCAAGGTCGAGGAGAAATACGGAATAAAGAAGAACGAAATCGATAGAGCGAAGTTCAGAGAGCTTTGTATTAACTTCACAGAAGAGAACATTAAAAAGATGCGTGCTACAGCAAAAAGACTCGGCTTCAGCATAGACTGGAGCAAGGAGTACATCACAATGTACCCGGAATACTACAAGAAGACGCAGATTTCATTCGTTAGGATGTTTAAAAAGGGTCTGATCTATCGGGGCTATCATCCGGTGATCATCTGCCCCAGATGTGAGACGACGATAGCTCTGGCGGAGATCGAGTATCGGAAAGGAAAAACAAAGTTAAATTATATAAAATTCTCTGATGATGTTGTGATAGCCACAACTCGCCCAGAGCTGATTCCAGCTTGTGTCGCATTGGCTGTGAATCCGAGCGATAAAAGATACGAGAATCTTGTCGGGAAATCCGTCAGAGTGCCTGTTGGTGGCCATGAAGTTAAGATCATAGCGGACGAAGCGGTTGATCCAAACTTTGGAACCGGAATAGTGATGATCTGCACCTTTGGCGATAGACAGGACGTGAAATGGTGGAAGAAGCACAATCTTGAGCTCAGGAACATAATAAACCGGGATGGAACACTGAATGAGCTTGCAGGGAAGTACAGTGGTTTAAAGCTTTCAGAGGCAAGGATAAAGATAATAGAAGACCTCAAGGCTCAGGGCAGAGTTTTAAAGCAGGAGGAGATCGAGAACAACGTCGGAGTATGCTGGCGGTGCAAAACGCCTGTTGAGATCTTTCCAGCGGAGCAGTGGTTTGTGAAGGTGGACAAGGAAAAGGTCATTGAGATGGCGAAGAAGATCAGATGGGTCCCTGAATACATGCTAGACAGGCTTATAGCTTGGGTTGAATCGATGGAGTGGGACTGGGTTATAAGCAGGCAGAGAATCTTTGCAACTCCAATTCCCGTTTGGTACTGCAAGAATTGTGGGAAGATAATGGTTGCGGAAGAAGAATGGCTACCAGTAGATCCAACGAAGCAAAAGCCCCCCAGAAATTGCGAGTGCGGAAGTGGTGAATTCGAAGGAGAGAAAGACGTCTTGGACACTTGGATGGATTCGAGCATAACACCACTTGCCATCGTAGGATGGCCTGAGCCAAAGGAGTATCCAGTCTCCCTCAGACCACAGGGGCATGATATAATAAGAACCTGGGCTTTCTACACAATTCTGCGTTCTTCAGCACTCGTCAATGAGATCCCATGGAAAGAGATCGTGATAAACGGCATTGTTTTTGGGGAGGATGGTAGAAAGATGAGCAAGAGCATCGGAAATGTCATCAGTCCAGAGGAAGTAATAGAAAAATACGGTGCGGATGCGTTGCGTCAGTGGGCAGCGAGCGGTGTGATCGGCGAAGATCTGATCTTCACTTGGAGAGATGTGGTTGCTGGAAGCAGATTCCAGCAGAAGCTCTGGAGCGTCGCGAGGTTTGTTCTTTCGCACATTTCCGATTACGAACCGAAAGAAGAGGACATTGAGAGACTTAGAATCGCGGACAGATGGATAATTTCAAAGCTCAACAAACTAATAGCCTTTGTTCGCGAGAACATGGAAAAATACAGGTTTGATGAAGCTCTTAAGGCAATAAAAGGTTTTGTCTGGTATGAATTTGCGGATAACTACATAGAACTCGTGAAGGGTAGGCTTTACTCTGGCTTAGAGTCAAATTCAGCAAAATTCACGCTAAGATATGTTCTTGACAGAGTTATCCGTCTTCTCGCCCCCATAATTCCATTTATAACCGAAGAGATATGGAGCAAATTTGAAAAAGATAGTGTTCATGTTCAGAGCTATCCAGAGGTTGAAGAGAAGTTCATCGATGAAGACGCTGAAAAGGTAGGAGAGGAGATGAAAGAGATTCTCTCAGCCATCAGAAAGTTCAAACACGACAGAGGTTTAGCCTTGAATGCCCCGCTTAAAAAGATAATCGTTTTCAGCCTGCTCGATATCGACACACTCGATCTTGGCTTTGCGACAAATTCGGAAGTGGAGCTTACGAGAGAGCTTCCTGAGATGAAAGAAGAGGTCAGAAAATTGAAGCCAAAGTTCCAGATCCTTGGTCCTATGTTCAAGGATCGAGTAAAGGAAATAGTTAGAGCAGTTGAGAGACTTAGCACTGCGGAGAAGCTGAAGTTGACGAAAGAACCATTGATCGTTACCGTTGATGGCGATAAAGTTGAGCTTAAGCCGGAATGGTTTGATTTTGAAA
The DNA here is from genome assembly GCA_030153385.1 of Archaeoglobaceae archaeon. Classification (GTDB taxonomy): domain Archaea; phylum Halobacteriota; class Archaeoglobi; order Archaeoglobales; family Archaeoglobaceae; genus WYZ-LMO2. The sequence goes on along the minus strand of JASKJN010000065.1, from coordinate 643 downwards.
TCGCGAGAACTGTGGAAGGAGTTGAGGCTGAAAGGATTGAAACTCAGAATAGCGTAGTTCTCGTGCTATGCTGAACGAAGTCCTGGGATTTATCACAATGCTTGTATGCTTTTCGGGAATAACAATCGCATTTAAGTTATTCGGCAGAGCAGGTCTATACGCATGGATGGCGCTGTCGATTATAATCGCGAACATTCAGGTTACCAAGATCATCGAGGTCTTTGGACTTGTAACCGCTATGGGCAATGTCATCTACGGTTCAACCTTCCTCGCAACAGATATTTTAACGGAGCGCTATGGTGTTAAATATGCTAGAAAAGCGGTTTTCATAGGCTTTTTTGCCATGATCTTTGCAACCTTAATATTGCAGCTAACGCTTCTGTTCGAGCCTCATGAAAGCGACACGGTAAGTCCCGCAATGGCTCAGGTATTCCATTTCATGCCTTCTGCAATGGTTGCAAGCCTTTCAGCGTATATCATTTCCCAGCTTCACGACGTCTGGGCTTTCGAGTTATGGCGAAAGAAAACAAAGGGGAGATTTCTCTGGCTTAGAAACAACGTTTCAACGATGGTTTCGCAGTTCATTGACAATGTAACCTTTACCCTGCTATTTTTCGTCGTTTTCAATCCTGAATTTCTCGAA
>JASKJN010000064.1 GCA_030153385.1 Archaeoglobaceae archaeon | reverse complement strand
TCAGGCCATTCAAATTCATCGGTCGTGGTGGCTGAGATCGTGAAGGTTCTCGATAAAGCTTCACGCACACCTTTATTAATCCCTGGCATTAGACCCATCAAACACGTTTTTTCTGCGCTCTCCTCCCTTCGCAAAGCCTCTCTTTTTTCAGCCTCCGTTAGTATTTTCAGCGATTTTATCCCCTTTAAACTTTTCAAAAAACTCATTATCTCTTCCAATTTTTTGTTATCCATTTTACTCCCCTCTGCGGTAAACTCTTGCGTTTTCAAATTTAAGTATCTTCAACGGGCAAGCGGATACGCATCTTCTGCAGGCGGTTCCCAAACATAGACTCGAGCTAATAAGAACTCTCCCTTCTCCAACAGACATTATTGCGTTTTCAGGGCAGGATTTAACGCACTCTTTACACTCCTGACATCCTTCAACTTCTACTTCTACGGTGGTTCCGACGTCTGGAACGACAGTAAGTCCAAATTTTCCAAGATCTGCGATATCTCTCGGAACAACCTTCGTTACCTTCGGAGATCCGCCTGAATATCTGACATCCTGCCTTATCCCGTAGACTTTCAGAAACTTTTCATAATCTTCGAGTGACATTCCTTCGGTCCAGTAGGATAGCTCAAGCGTATAAACATTCTGGAAAATGGTCGAAGTGGCAAACATCACGTGCTGTGTCCTCAGCTCATTGGCAAAATTCTGCAACTTGTCAAGATATTCAGGGTCTCTGATCAGATCCGCTGCTAAGGAGAGGGAAGTGTTCCCAACCTGATAGATCTCTTCAGCGGAGGATGGTATTTCTCCTACGATCCTCGCCTTCAGCGGATCAACGTAAAATCCAGAAGCCCCCGCCATGAAGACAGTCTTTATATCCTTATAGTTCACTCCCGCTTCTTCAGCGAGTGTCAAAAATCCCGCCCTAAAGGCTCCGAGCGCTTTCCCAGCTTCTTCTACGTCTTTCTCTGTTATATATACTCCATCCTGAAGGTTGAGCCTGCGATCTCTCGTTCTTATTTTTGGGGGTTTTATCAGTCTGTTCATCATTCCTACAGCAAGAGCTGCAATCAATCCCGTTCCAGTCACTCCTTTTGCCTTTCCGTGCATTTCACCGGGTTCTATTACCCTCCCTGTGGCGAGATCTATGATATCTCCCTGCCTCGTATAAATCTCTTCGTCAAGAACCATGCAACGCCATCCAGAAATGGAATACGTTAGGTCTGAAATTGCACCGGGAGCTGCTAACATACCCCTTTCGATATGCTGTCCCTCTATTGCTGGCCCAGCTGCCGCACTACCAGTTAGAATTCTATCCCCTATTTTAAGGGCAATTTCTGCATTGGTGCCATAATCTGCAACCAGTGCAATCTCTTTTTCAAGAAATCCAGATTTTACCATCATTGCAATTGCATCTGCGCCCAATTCATGCTTTATACATGGTGGAATCAGAACTTCGACTTCTGGTGAGACATTTTGAATTCCAATTTCTCCAGCAGTCTTAACAGTTGCATCTCTTTTGGGTGGTGTGACATTTCTTATTTTCAGAGCTCTCTCTCCCGCCCAGGCGAGATCTCGAATCTCTATTCCTTGAAAAAGGGATAACTGTGTTGGGTTACCGCTTACAGCGATTCTTTCAACATCCTTCAAATCCATTCCCCTTAGTCTGCTAAGCAGTTTTTCAACAGCGTCTATGAATATCTCATGAGCAAATTCCAAGCCATATTCGATTGCAAATGTTAAGTGGTCCATAATGTTTATTCCGGGCAGTGGATGTCTGAGCGTTATTGCAGTCGAAATAACCTTTCCACTTTCCAAATCAATAGCCTGAGCTCTAAATCCACTCGTTCCAACATCGAGAGCAACACCAATTTTCTGTTTCAAGTTCTCACCTCCGCATGATCATGTTTTTTCGCCAACACATCAACTTTAAATTTAAATGTATTGGAGAGTTCAAAAATGTGATCTTCAAATAGACTACCGATTTTCTCCTGAGGGAGGGATCTATCAACGAATAAAACCTTCATCTTGCACTCGTTAATCCAGCCAGAGATATCGCTATCAAAACTCGGAACACCTGTTTTTTCTGTTATTCCTGCCTTCAGAACCCCATTACGGCATGAAACCACAATTTTATAGTGCAGGGGATCACCAAAACCCTTTATTCTATTTAAAATCTCCTCCACAATTTTCTTTACAAAAAAGGCAGATGTTGGCCTCTCAAATTTCAGATATAACTCTTTAGAAAACCAAGAAGCTCGAGCCTCAGTTATACTGTTGATCTCTAAATCTGCGTCTTCTACTGTCTCTTCTTCTTTTATCTCTTCAGCCAACAATTCTCTCACAAATTCTTCGAATCCCTCTTTCGTTTTTGCAGAGACAAATAAAATCTTAGAATTTGGGTTGATCTGCCTCGTAATCTCAGCTATTGTTTCAAGTTCAGCCTTAGAACGGATAGCGTCGATCTTATTTATCGCGGTAATCTTTGCCTCTCTGAGCTGTCTTTCAACGAATTCTCTCATTTCGCGGTAGAGTTTAGCAAATCTTACAGCATCAACAACTCCAATTATGAGTGTTGAACTTGTATACTTCCCAAGCACTTTTGCAACAACACTGGGGAAAGCTATTCCTGTGGGTTCAACGAGTATTGCGTCTGGATTGTAATTCGATGCTAACTCTGATAGAGTGCTCTCCAAGTCCTTTTTAAGCGTACAGCATATGCACCCTTCTGTTATCTCGTAGGTTTGTGCTCCAGTGGTTTTTAGAAATTCACCATCAACTCCGATTTCCCCGATCTCATTGACTACGATTGCGGTTCTGACACCTCTTTTAGCAAGCTCTTTTGCGATGCCCAATATCAGGCTTGTCTTTCCACTTCCCAAGAAGCCAGCAAATACTATGCCATTTCTACCCATTTTCCCCCTCATTTCATTTAGCCAGTGGGAAAATAGTTTTTTCTGAGACTAAAAATAATATATAAATTAAAAAATTAAACAGGTGCAATCTCGTGCCATCTCCTGCGTATCTCTTCCCAGGATATTTTCTTTGCTGCAGCTTCGGCGTATTTTGGTGCTTGGTGTGCCTTCTTTCCGATGATCCCGAGCGGGAACTGCTGCACGAAATCCTCGTTAACCGCTCCTCCACCGCAGACGAAGGGAATATTAAGCCCCTTTTCTACCAGTTTCTGAGCGATCTTCGGGAAAGCGGTCATCGTAGTTGTCATCAGTGCGGTTCCGGTTACCATTACTGGTTTGTGCTCTTCAACTGCCTTCACAACTTCATCAACTGGAACGTCTCTTCCCAAGTCTACGACTTCCCACCCATCTGCAATCAAGAAGACTTTTGCGAGATTCTTGCCCAGATCGTGGATGTCTCCCTCTGCAACATGCATCACAACTTTGCCCTTCTTTTCGAGCTTGCCACCAGTAGCCTTTTCAAGGACGTTGATTCCCGCCTGCATGGCATCCGCTGCAAGCATTACCTGGGGCAGATAGTATATTCCATCTTCGTAAAGCTTTGTAACTGCCTGCATTCCGGGTGCAAGAGCTTTATCTACAAGCTCCTTTGCTGGTATTTTCTTTATCGCTTCATTCACTAAGCTTTCAACCTTCGTTGCATCTCCTTTGAACACAGCTTCTGCAATGGATTTAAACGGTTCTGCTGTTGGCATCAAATCCTTTACAAGATCCTCTGGTTTCAGTCCAAGCTTCTTTTCTTCCTCTACAACATTCCATCTCGTGTGTATTTTTCCAAAATCGATCCTCTCTTCCTTAACCGAGGGCTTCATTCCCGCAAGGATCCCTTCAACCATCGCCCAACCAACTTCACGCATATTTTCACCTCCTCCAAACAAATTCAGTTAAAAAAATTTCACCTTTCATATATAATTCTCGCCAAAGCCTCACCAATCCCATATCCGATCTCCTTCGCGGATTCGGGGGTGAGCGCCGCTCCAGCAACCATTTTCTTCCTTGGCTGATTCCATTCTTTTGCTGCCTGAACAATTGCTACAACGTTCTGTATTGGAGTGATTGGTGGAAGACCGCATCCAGGGGCAAGAATGTCGACTCCTGATTGCAGAGCCTTGAGAGCTTCAGCCTTCACTTGCTCGGGTTTTCCGAATGGCAGGGTTTGCTTTGCGGATATGTTCCCTATGAGGGTGACATCGTCGCCTACAATTCCTCTTGCTTTTGAAACGTTGACTTCTTCTTCTATGCTCAAACCATTGAATCCGCATTCCGCCATGTCCGCGAGGATCTTTGTTACGTCTCCGCAGATATGAAGAACTGTTAGACCACCAGCGTTTTCTACAATTTCTGAAAGCTTTGGCTTGACCATTGCCTTGAACATCGCTGGATCGAGCAGATTTGGAGATGCGGACGGATCCGCTATGCAAACAACATCTGCACCTGCTTTGAATATGTAGCTTGCATACGTAATTATCGCTTCCGTTGTTACCTCGAGGAGTTTGTTAACCTTTTCGGGATTCGTGAGGCACCAGCCTATTAGCTGTTCTATCCCAGCAAGATGGCCAGCAAGCGTGAACGGCCCTTCCATCCCTACAACGATTGGAAGCTTATCTCCAACAGTACTACGAAGTATTTTTACCGCATCTCTCACAACTGGAATTCTGCCTCTTTCAAGCAGATCTTCAGGGACTTTCAGGTTGTCAACAGAGTTCAAGTGCTTTTCTACGGAAGGTGTCCTCTCCTCGTTTCCGAAGTTTATACCACAACCGAAAGCCTCTGCGATTACTGTCAGACAGAATGGGACTCTTGCCACCTCTAAACCTGCCAATTCCCAGAGCGATGAGCCAAGTTTTGCCATTTTCTCTGCATTCTTGTGTGCCTCAGGGAAATAGGCATCTACTGCAGCCATTGCATCTTTTATACCTACCTGGGTCACGCAGGACGCTGGAACTCTATCGGGTGTCCCTCCAGTCAATGCTGTTAGAACCCTCCTTTTTGGACTCATTTTTCACACCTCTTTTTTAAAAAATTGGAGGGTTATTTCCCTGCCCATCCATAGTTCTTTGGATCGAATCCTGGGACTTTTCCATAGTATTCTTTGATGCATTCTTCTTTAAACTTCTCTCCGTCATCTGGTAATGCGTTAAAGATTTCAAGCGCCTTGTTCAGGCTGTCAAGCTCCCAGCGTGTGAGTGCAATTTTCTTCGCTTCATAAGCCTCGAGGATTATCTTACCCGCTTCAATCGCTGCGTACTTTGCTCTGAGGTATGGATCCTTTCCGTATTCAGTTATAGCCTTCCCTATTCTGTATGCATTGTCATAAGCAAGAATTAATCCCTGAGGATCCCTGTATTTGTCAGAGAGTGTCAGCAGATCTCTCAAAGTCTTCTCCTGTCCAGCCTGCAATGCTACATTTGCAAGAGCTGCAGCATTACCCGTTACCGCGGTCCACACTTCAGCGGTGCTACCTCCGAACTCCTGATGGTAATCTACAGACTCATTTGAGTATACATCTCCTACTGCTCTGTTCAGGTTGCCCATCACATCGATGTGAGCGCATGCGCAAATGCTTGTGCACTCTATACAGACCGGAACACCGGTAATCGCTTTAATGATTGGATTTTCATAGCCACAGTCCTTCAGTGGACCAAGAGCTCCCGCTTCTACCGCAACAAGGCTTCTTGCACCCGCAATAGCCCTCGCCATGGCTGCAACTGTGTGAGCTACTTCTCTATCCATCAATCCTCCAGCGAGGAACATGACTGTATTTGCACCACTGCAATTTGTATCTCCCGCGGGAACAGTTCCGTATTTTGTGACAATCTTAACTATCTGGGGCCAGACCCAGGCCATATCTTCACTACCGCATACACCGATGCCAAATAGGATGCCCTTCACATCTCCTCTTGCAACAGCCCAGTCCAGTATTTCTTTTCCACCGGTGGTCTCTATCGCCACATCTCCAACGCCAGCGGAAGCACATGCCTCAAAAGCCTCAAACATGTGTCTCGCATGTTCTCCTTCTCTCAAGCCACCTGGCTCTTCAACCTTTCTTATGTCTCCAATTGTGTGTCTTATCGTCACACCAAGACCATATTCTGTGTAGTATTTCTCCGCAAGTTCAACCTGTGCATGGGCGGTTTCGTAGGCGTAATCCTTGTTCCATGTCTGCTGGAACACGTGCTCCTGCTCGATCATTATATGCTTAAAACCGAGTTGCAGACATAGGTCCAAGATCTCTTTTGTAAACTGTTTGTGGTGCTCCACAAAGGTTTTGAGTTCCTTCTCTGTTCCTGCATGCGGTGCCACTTTGATCTCTGGCACGACAAAACCGGCACCAATCTGCACCCCAAATCTTTCATAAACGGGGTACAGGGCCTTTCCGAAGACGATGTCATCAGGGCTCTTGTATTCCATTCTGGTATATCTCCTCAATCCCATTTTCCCACCTCCTTGATCATTGGGAACTTTATGATGGTGTTTATATATTTTTCGTTCAAAAATTTTGATTAAATGTCAAGAAAATTTGACATTATTTAAGAGAATAAATTATTAAAAATATTATTCTCGAGCTTTTTTTGTAGCTAAAATGGAATGAATATATTTCTTTTGGCGAGATTCTCGTTTATACTGGTTCTCCAACTCAAAGAAAAATTTAAATAAAAAAATTTTTAAATTATGATTAATTACAAATTAGAATTCAGCTTTTACTGAAAGTCATTTCTAAAATCGGTCTATCCTTACTGGCTACCTTTATTGCCTTTGTTTCGATCCCATATGCAATGCTGACCGCAACGGGAATGAAGCATGATGCTGTAATCCTCTTTGCTTCTCCGATTACTCTTTCGCAATCTTCGAAACTTCTGAAAGGTTTTCCTTCAACTTCCTTTTTTAAATACTGTCTTATTTTGGAGCAAGGCGTAATAATTGAAATCTCGACTTTCTGTGGGGAAATCGAGTTGGCTTTTACAAACGCAACGTATCCGCACAAAGGTTGTTCAATTTTTATCCTTGTCTTTTTTCTTTCAGAACTCTTAGAAGGATCAAGAAAAATTCTGGTTATCGATTTATTCGCAAGAGATTCCGCTACCATGCCATTTTCAAGCCATATCGCATTTAATATTATAGTAGGAACTGGACAGTAAGGCTTCAAACCACAGCTTTTTGCGATCAGCCAAAGATCGTATAGGCCAAGATTATAAACCTGCATCCTGTCAAATTCAAGTTCTGTGAGTTTATTTGCAAATAGTGATAATTTTGGGCAATCGGATGTTAGTTTTATTCTGGATTTACCATTGGCAGTGGTAATTTCCACTTCGCTTTTGATATCCTGTCCGCAAACCTGTTCGATTAAAGTTGCCTTGGTCGTCATCATCTTTTTTTGGCTTCATAATATTTAAAGTTTGGGGGGTTTGGAGAAGCGTTGTATTAGCTTTGAAGCTTAAAATGCTCTTTTAGCTTCGCTTCTATCTTCAGAATTTTTATAACTTTCGATTTATATAATCTTAGACTAATCTGTTTAGATATCAAAATCATCTTAATTAAAGAGCGGTTTTGGGACAAAATTCCTTTAATCCCTGACAACAATCACATACGCTCTCCACCCAATATACCTCTTGGGCACATCAACCTTTGCTGAATTACCGAA
>JASKJN010000063.1 GCA_030153385.1 Archaeoglobaceae archaeon | reverse complement strand
CGACAGTGAATCGTCTGCTCTTGAAGCGGGAGAAGCCTGCGTAGAGGCTTTGAAGGAACTCGATGGTGTTATAACCTCATTTGACATATGCTCCGCTGGAAGCAAACCAGAAACGAAGTTCCCGGAAATAGGCCCAACGACAAACCACTACTTCTGCCCCACGCTCAAGGGTAAGATCCCAGATTCAAAGGTTCCTGAAGGGGTAAGATCGATTCCTGAAATCGTGATCAACGGTGTAAGCCTTGCCACAGTGAAGAAAGCAATGTTCGTCTGCCTTGACGTTGCAAGCAGGATTGAAGGTGTTTTGAAGCTTTCAGCGGGGAACTACGGTGGCAGGCTCGGTCAGCACAAGATTTACTTGAAAGAAATTCTCCAAGAGTTCCGCTAATTCAAATTTTTCCAAAAGATTTTATACTCTTCAAAGCACTTTCGCTATGCGAAGGGTCGCTTTGATTTTGCTGATTGCATTTGCAGGATTCGCGGTCTTTACGCTCTATCACAGCGTCTCATCCACACTCACACCTTCTGATCTTCTTAATATGGCGAAAGCGGAAAATTTAGTCGTGAGTGGTAGAGTTGAAAACCTTACTAAAGAAGATGGCATCGTTTACTTCTACATTACGGACGAAAAGTCAAAGATAAGGGCGGTTTACCGAGGAGAAATAGCGGGAGAAGAAGTAATCGCAACCGGGGACTGGAATAACGGGACTTTTTACGTGAAAGAACTTCTCAGTAAGTGTCATACAGAATATAAAGGTGGTTAATTGGTTGGCTTCGAACTTCTGCTTATTTCTGCATTTTTCTCAGCCCTGTCTTCGCTACTCTTCGCACTGGCAACTAAGAGGTTGAAGTATGCCGAATTTGCCGAAGTCTTTCTTTATGTGTCCCTCTCGCTGTGCTTCGCTGGGATGCTTTTGCTTCTCCACTATCTCATCACAGACAACTTTTCAATCTACTATGTCTACGCATATTCTCAAAGAGAAATGGGTTTCGAATACAAGATCGCAGCACTTTGGGCCGGAAAAGAGGGGTCCTTATTGCTTTGGGCTTTTGCAAGCCTTCTCGTTACCTCAATTTTTACAAATTACGGTGTCAAGGATTTGAGGAAGGCAAAAGCTCTAACAGTTCTCACAGCCATTAACTCCTTCTTGCTTATTCTCATCCTACTTTCGAATCCATTCGAAGTTCTGCCATTCAAATACAACAACGGAATTGGAATGAACCCACTGCTTAGGACTCCCGAGATGATAATCCACCCGCCTTTGGTCTTCTTTGGTTACTCACTCGTTGCCTGCATATACGCGGGACATTTAGCAGAAATCGAAAACAGGGGGCTTGTAAAGTTAGCCTGGGCATTCTTAACTGCAGGGATAGTTTTAGGTGGATTTTGGGCTTATAGAACGCTCGGTTGGGGTGGTTTTTGGGGCTGGGATCCAGTTGAGAATGCTTCTCTACTTCCATGGCTTTCTCTAACCGCATACCTGCATGCAAGGAAGGGAAAAGAGTTCTTTGCATATCTGTCCATGGTATTCGTCGCCTTTACCGCTTTCGTAACGAGAAGCGGAATCCTCAGCTCTGTTCACTCCTTCGGCGAGGATCCGACAGGCTGGATTTACCTTTTCCTGATTTTGGCCTGTTCCCTTCCTCTGATAAGGAAATGGGAGATTGAAGATCGATGTTACACATCTCTGATCTTTGGAGCAATGATCGTAGTAGTTCTGCTCGGAACAGTCGCGAATCTCTTTAGAAGTGTGGACAGGAGCTACTATCTAATAACATTCACACCAATATTCTTTGCCACTGCTATCTTGACTCTTTACAGGCTCAGAAGTTCAACGAAAAAGCTAATACACCTCGGCGTAATCCTACTATTCATTGGAGCAACTTCTGTCTGGTTCTTTGAGTCTAAGGAAACCATTATCCTTTCCCCTAATGGAGAAGTGGATGGAATCGAGTTCTATCTGCAGGATGTCAGCAGTCATTGGAATCCCGAAAAAACTGTCGTTAAAGCCAAGATCCTTAGCTCGATTGGTTCCATCGAGCCTGAAATCCACGTGTATCCACAATCCACGGTTTCAAAGGCATTCATCTTAAATACTCCCCTCATGGACTACTATTTCGCAATGAAAAGTGCTGGCAGTAACTTTGTTGAGATTGAATTTTACAGAGTGCCTTTAATAGCGTTGGTATGGCTGGGATCCTCTCTGCTCCTCCTTGGACTGATTTCACAAAAGTTTAGAATTAGATTATGATAAAACTTTTCTTTGCTACAGTTGGAATCATTGGCAAAGTTTAAAAATCCTCTAAGCTACAACTTCCAAGCTCCGGTGGTGTAGCCCGGTCAAACATCCAGGCCTTTCGAGCCTGAGCCCCGGGTTCAAATCCCGGCCGGAGCACTTAATTATTAAACTTAGCTTTATTCCAAAATTCCAAATTGAAAAGAAACAGTAGATTTGGACATTAAAATAGTTAGAACGAGAACCTCAACAAGAGTCTGGCACACTAGCTACCTTTTTTGGCAGTTATCTGGGATAAAGCAGGCGGAATAGTGTTGGAAATAGTAGGCAGGATATTATTGCAAATGAAACAAGTGCTGTGGCCTCAATCTGGGAGATGACTCCGGAGGTTACACCAATCGCCACACTGGCAATTGTGAGGCTAAGATTTGTTGACTGAAGCAAACCCATTGACATCGCCTTTCTCAGACCGAAATTTGGAACGAAAATCATTGAGGAGATAATCTTAACAACAAATGTGATGGCAAGAAGAAGCAGAATTAACCCCAAACCAATTCCAGCATGAGCGATGTTAAGCTCACTGCCTGTTTTGATGAAAAATATGGGGATGAAGAAACCGAATCCCATACCATACAGCTTGTCGTACAGTTTCTTCCCACCCCTGAAGGTTATCGAAAGCAGAACTCCAGCAAGGAAAGCTCCGAGAATTGTCTCAACACCCAGAAATGAGCTAAGCCCAACGAAGAGGATCATAATTGCGAGACTCCCCCTCACCCCAATTTCAGACGGTTCATCAGAGAACCACTTTGATATGAACCCCGGAAAGTGCCATATAACCAGCTTGCCGAATCTGTAAGCTACAAGGAAAACCAGAATAATGGCGAAGGCGAAAGCTATCTGCAGGTAACCGGTGAGAAAGTAAATCGAAAGGAGGAACATTGTAGAGAAATCGGAGACAAGGGCTGTAATGATGTTTAGCTGGCCAAATTCTTCTTTTTCAATTCCAATTTCCCTGAGCACCGAGACAACAACACCGACAGCAACGTTGGTCAGAATTATCGCGTAAAAAAGACTCAATCCTGCTAAAGTGGTAAAGGATACACTCAGGGAGAGTGAAAGAACAAAAAAGGCAACAACCTTCTTGAGATGACCGCTTTTCAAAACTTTTTCAGCATCTATTTCAAGCCCTGCTAAAAACATGAGGAAGATGAGGCCAAAAAGAGAGAGGAAGGAGAACCACTCAGAGGGGTATATTACGTTCAGAAAGCTTACACCAAAAACCATACCGAGAATTATTTCCAGAACAACGGCTGGTATTTTGATTTTTTCAGCTATTATGGGCGATACAAAGGCTATGATAGAAATTAGGGCAATTGTGGTGAAATGCTCTACCCCACTCACTCCACCACCAGAACAGACGTTTCCCTGTCAAGTATAATTTTCCATAGGATGTCTCTGTCAATGTTTCCAGCATCGTTTGTGAGGGAAAAGATGACTAGGTCGTATCCGCTTTTGAACTCTTTCACTGCATCAACCATTGGATTTCCTCTCGAAACCTCTACTTCAAGGTCGGTTTCTGTGAACTTCGAGAAATGCTTTATCTGCTCTTCATCGAGAAACAAAACTTTAACCTTGCCAAAAAATCTTGAAAATGCCTTTGCAATATTTATTATTGTATCCGGATTTGAATTGTTCACCAGAACAAGAATTTTACTGTAATCTTTCTTTCCACTCAGAAGGAGAGTTGGAAAATTTGATACAAGAAGCTTCAAAACATCTTCATTTTTCTCTTTCAGCGTGGTTGCTATCAGATCGAACTCATCACTTCTTTTGAGCATCCTTACAGCCTCTTCAAGGTCTACGCTGTCTGACTGCCCTTCAAGAACGCACGCATAAACATCACCAACTTTTTCTAAGACAATAAGATTGGCTCCAAATCTCTTTGCCACCATCTCCGCTTCTCTGATTTCTTTTTCACCAATCTCATCGCTTTTAATGAAGAGTATGCTATCAAAGGGGTTCTTTGTTAACCTGACATGCTCTCCGCAAACAAGTGCCAAAGTATCGCCTGCCTTCAGCTCAAGCTCTGGAAAGGGCTGCAGAACTTTACCATTACGAAAAACGGAGATAACCATGCAATCCTCGCCCGCATCGTATTCTTTGAGAGTTTTGCCGTCCATCTCTTCTCCAACCTTTATTTCGAAGTATCTGCTCTTCTCAAAAATTGCTGAGAGCAAAGCTTCAACTGATCCGCAAATCTTCGATATTCTTTCATTTTCGTAAAGCCGGCACTTCTCCTCATCTTCTGCAATGACGAAAACATCAAATCCCAGCATCTTGGCAACCCTTGCAACCTTCAGGTTGAATTCATCCTCATCTGCGAGGATCATCTTGCTTTCTCTATCGAACTTAGCAAGAACTTCGAGATTTGAAGCGTCAACGTTTAGAACTTCAAATCCCATCTCAGCCAGCCTTTTCGCTGAATCTGGATTTCTGTCAATAATTATGCAGTTGGGAAGTTTTGAGGCTATTCTTGCCGCTTTATCCCCTGTAGATACGAGAATGTAAGTCATTTATCTCAGGATTTTCTCCTTAACGATCTCTTCTCTTGACATTTTGACAGTGTGCTCATTCTGGATTTTTGAAGTTGGAACAAAAATATGACCCAGCATCTGCTCTCACCCTTTAAGAATCGTGTCGATGGGACTGTAAATAGTTTTCGGTGTCCACCATAACAATTTTTGGGACAAATAAAATTCCAAATATCGACATTCAAACTAATTTCTCTCAGTTCATTTAGTTAGCCAATTCACTTTCAGTTCATTTTTGAGAGAAAAATAAAAAATTATTTTCTGTACTTTGCAAAGAACAGCTCTGGTTGTAGAAGAATGCTCACGTTGTAGACAGCTACAGCTCCAAGCAAAGCACCCTCCTTAACGCTCGTCTCTTCAAAAGCGTAAACTGCAGCCCGATTTATAAACTTGTCCTCCTCAACAAGCAGCGGTTTTTCGCTGAAAAGATCTAAGAGTATGCATTCTGACTTGTTTATACCAGATAAGGGTTGAATTATCGTTCCACCCGGAATAATGATCTCTTTTATTCTTACAATATTCACACCGGCTTCCAATTTTTTGTCTTCGTCAGCAACTACTGGTTCAAACGTTGCAATTTCGCTTCTCTTGAAAAAGAAGGGATTTATGTCTATCTTTTTTCTCACAACATCTCTATTTTTCCAATAAACAAGGTTTGCAGAAGTTGGTGAGAAGGTCTGAAACATCAAAGACTTCCACATGCCAGTAGATACGTAGTAAATATTCAAAACACCCAACAAGTCCCCGGGTTGCACGAAACCATTGAAGTATGGCATGAAAATTGTCTCGCTTATAACTCTCCTCTCCTCGACTTTTCTTGGTCTTCCAAAAGCAAGAACGTCAAGAACACTACCAAAAGCGTTTCTTGAGATCGAAAGAGGTGTTGGTATAGTTTCTTCTGGAATTTCAACTCTTCTTATCTTTATTCTTGTAACTTCTCCCTTCTTTAGCTCCAAGCTCTCCTCAGACACTAAAGGTACCCACTCACCTATGTGCCATCTTGCATACTCGCCCTCAGAGAAACTGATCTCTGATCTCTTAATTTCATTGTCATCCCTATAAACCATTGATGCATTTAATCTCTTTAATGGAAATCTAACTTCTTTTAACTCTAAATCAAAAATATGAGAAGGAAAAACCTTCAAAACTCCAACAACATCTCCTTTTTCAACCTTTCCATTATCAAAGGAGGCAAAGACGACTTCAACTATCTTCTTATCCTCCTCTATATTTGCCAACCTTTCTGTATAAACATTAATTGTTGTTCCGAAAGCGTGTCTTGCTATGTTAAGTGGGGCGATCATAGTATTCGGGGGTAACCATACTTCTTCCACTTTTAAGCGGTCAATTCTTCCTCTATAAACTTCTTTACTCTCCCCCGCAACCAAGACCTTCCAGAACGCACGTCTACCAATTTTAACTTTTAAAGTCTTCATGATCTTCATGATTAATATTGAAGTCTATGTGGGCATATATTTCTTTCGGATCTCTTTCGGATCAATTTATTTTAGGTTAAGGACTACATGTTTAAAGATCTGCATTTGAAAGAGCATGGAGCCTAAGGCATAATATTCCAGATTCTCCGACCAATTTAACGCAGAAAATGGTAAGAATGAGTTCAGGGAAAGTTTGTTCAAAAGATTAGTCGAGATCTACTAACTTCCAAAATCCATTAAGATTGAAGAATTTAGAAAAGCTTTTAAAATCACTGCAAAACAACAGCCTATGACTGCGATTGAAGTAACGATCCCTGAGGAACCAAATCTTCTAATCGCTGTCGGGCTTGGCATAATTTTAGCCCTCGTGCTGGTGTTACCATTCAGGGTGAAGAAGATCGAGGAGAATCTTGAGCCCTTCTTCTTGGTGATGGGCATAATTGCGGTAACGATCAGCGGTTTGTGGAGCATAGATTTGATCATTGAAGCTCTTGAAGCCCCGGTGAAGATTGCAGAGGTCTATGGGATTCCAATAGGCATCTTCCAAGTTGTTCTAATTGTTGGTTTGATCATTCACTACTACAACAAGCCAATATATTCCGCTTTGGTTGCTGTAATGAAAAAGATCGGAGTGCGGACCTTTGCTTTCATCTTCGTGGTTCTTTTTGGTCTGGCTTCAAGCTTGATTACGGTTATTGTCTGTGCCGTGCTTCTGGCCGAAATTGCCCTCGTAATGCCATTGGATAGAAAGAAGAAGGTAGAGTTCATAGTCATAGCCTGTTTCGCGGTTGGCTTTGGAGCGGCGCTGACACCAGTAGGAGAACCGCTTTCAACGATCGCTGTTAAAAAGCTTGCAGGTGAGCCATACCACGCGGACTTCTTCTTCCTATTCAACATTTTAGCCCACTACATAATTCCCGCAGTAGTCTTGCTGGGTATTCTCGCTGCATTTAGAGTTGGAAAGCAGAGCGTCGAGAATATCGGTGTTCCAGAGTATACTGAGACGCTAAGAGGAGTTATAATAAGGGCGGTTAAGGTTTACACATTCGTTGCTGCGCTCATTCTGCTTGGTGGTGGATTTACTCCATTAATAGTCTGGTATATCTCGAAAATACCTCCACAGATACTTTACTGGGTGAATATGGTTTCTGCAGTGTTGGACAATGCAACGCTTACCGCTGCAGAAATTGGACCGTCATTATCTTTAAGCCAAATTAAGAGTGCTCTCATGGCTCTGCTAATCTCGGGCGGTATGTTAATTCCAGGAAACATTCCGAACATAGTTTCTGCTGCGAGATTGAAGATAACATCAAGCGAGTGGGCAAAAATCGGTGTCCCTCTGGGCCTGGTTCTTATGGTTGCTTATTACGTTATAATCTTCTACCTCGGATTTTGAATTTTAAATTTTTTATTTAGAAAGAAGGCCAAAAGCTCCGTTGCTATTCTCTATCGAACTAACCAAAAACTATAAATATTGCTGCCTCATATCATTTAACTGGTGATGGCAATGCATAGGTTGCTGAGCCTATTTGGTGTTGGTTATGCTTGGCAATACAGTGACACCAGC